>DAORJH010000244.1:0-4369 GCA_035438925.1 Bacteroidia bacterium
AGATCAGCGAAAAGGTAAAGGAGATCAGAGATAAAATTCTCAATTCTTCTCAGTCATAAAAATTCATTAAGATCAGATATGAAAAAATTAGTCATAGCTTTTTCCCTTGTAATTGCAGGTGCCTGCATCAATAAAGTGAATGCGCAGTGTGATACTATAGCAAACATCTGCTATAAACACATCACGTCACAATTCATTTCAGATGGTCAGTTGTATCGCGCCCTGTTATTGAATTCAGAAGAAACCGCGGAATTCCATTCCACCTTCTTCGGAGAAACCACCTACCGTATTGCTGCCTGCAGTGGTACCGGAGACGGAAATCTTGTATTTAATATCTACGATCAGGAAAGAAATCTTTTATTCACCAATAAGAAACAAAAGAATGCTCCTTATTGGGATTTTAAAGTGAAATCTACATTGGAAGTCGTTATTGAAGGGCAATTAGATGCGAACAGAAATCCAGGCTCCGGTTGTGCGGTGATCTTGATCGGATTCAAGCAAAAATAAGCTCAATTTCTATTAAAAAATATGAAGGATAAAGTGGTACTTTATCCTTTTTTCGTATCTTAGTTTTCTGTATTTCAATTTTACGAAAACAACGATTTTGATGAAATTCACCTTCACATTGTTCCTCATTGGCTTCATGAATATGATGTTGGCTCAGGATTGTGAATTTAAAAGCGACACGATCTTTGTTCCAAAGGAGAAGAAAACCTTGCAATCAGAAGTTTTAGAAGCAACTCTTCGCAACGGATCGGTTGTTCAATTGATCAAAGCGCCAAACGGTAAACTTTATATGAAACTCATCGTAACTGAAAATCTATATTTTGACAAGATCGATCAACTGGAAGTAAAATCAGGAAGTAAAAGTTTTTACGTGAAAGATGCAAAACATTATCAATACACTAAACACAAGGGCTATTATTTTTTTGAGATCTATAAGAATTATGTGGTAACGTTAAAAGACAATGGACTAACAGGTATACTTTTTGGAAAAGCGGAAACCGAATTCACACGATCAGATTCAAACTTAATTAAAAAAACGGCGGCTTGCTTTTATGAAAGCTTAGCCGAAAAAAAATAAAATACTATGAGCGAACGAATACTTAGAGCCCTCATGCAGATGTTCTCGATCATTGCAAAGGTCGACGGCATCAACAACACAGGAAGGCAAATAGTACAATCCTTTCTAAAGCAGCAGTTGAGTGCTGAACAGGTGGAGACCTACTTAAAGATTTTTGATGAATATCTTGAATCAAATACTGCTGCCAGCAAAAAGAAAGAAGGTGCAGCAAAGCGTACTTCACTCAACTCAGTTAAAGTACTTAAGATCTGTACACAAATCAACCAGGAACTGGAACAAACGCAGAAAGTGATCGTGTTGCTTCGTTTGCTGGAATTCATTTACTCAAGTAACGAGATCTCAGAACAGGAATATGAATTCGTAGTAACAGTGGCCGACACCTTCAACATCCCAAATGAAGAATTCACTTTACTGAAATCCTTCATTGAAGATAAGGTTGAGATCATTCCCGATAATTCGCATGTTCTTGTCATCAACAACAAAGAAGAAGGATACCAGAATCACACCAAGCACATGTACAACGATACCGTCACAACCGACATTCGTATCGTAAACATTCAAAGTGTGGGTATGTACGCGCTGCGTCTATATGGTAATACAGAACTCATTCTGAATGGACAAAGCATCTCTAAAGAACGTGTACACATTTTCACTCCCGGATCTTCTATCAGGTCAAGCAAAATAAAACCGATCTATTACTCTGATGTGATCAGTCGATTCCTTAGTGATGAATCACAATTGAAAGTCACATTCGAAGTGAAGAACCTTGAGTATAAATTCAAAGGTGGAAAACTCGGTCTGCGCGACGTGAATATCAATGAGGAAAGCGGAAAATTGATCGGTATCATGGGTGGTTCAGGTGCAGGTAAGTCAACTTTACTGAATGTACTCAACAGCATGGAAACGCCAAGTGGTGGTTCCGTAAAGATCAACGGAAAGAACATACACACGGAAAGTGGGGAACTGGAGGGAGTGATCGGGCATGTCAGTCAGGATGACTTGCTAATAGAGGAATTAACTGTTTATCAGAATCTATTCTATAATGCAAAACTCTGCTTCGGAAATTTAAATGATGAGGAGATTAAAAAACGATGCATACATCTTCTTGCCGAGTTAGGCTTGAGCGAAACCAGTAATTTAAAGGTAGGTTCTCCTTTGGAAAAGACCATTTCAGGAGGACAACGTAAACGTTTGAACATTGCATTGGAACTTGTTCGAGAGCCAAGTGTACTTTTTGTGGATGAACCAACTTCCGGACTTTCTTCCCGTGACTCTGAAAACATAATGGACCTGCTCAAAGAACTTGCTTTGAAAGGCAAGCTGATCTTTGTTGTGATCCATCAGCCATCCAGTGACATCTATAAGATGTTTGACAAGCTGATGATACTTGATGTGGGCGGTTATCCGATCTATTACGGAAATCCTGTTGATGCCGTTAGTTACTTTAAGCGTCTTGTCAATCATGTGAATGCTGAAGAATCAGAATGCGTTCATTGTGGTAACGTGAATCCGGAACAGATCTTCAACATCATTGAAAGCAAAGTATTGGATGAATACGGACATTTGACTTACACAAGAAAAGTTACGCCGGCAGAGTGGAACGTTCACTACAAGGAGTTGATCGAAAGCAACATTCACTCAGACAAAAAACACACCGAGATCCCTGAAAGTATTTTTAAAATTCCGAATGTACTGAAGCAGTTCAAAGTGTTTTTGACAAGGGATGTGAAAAGTAAATTGACGAACAATCAATACCTGCTCATTAACTTTTTGGAAGCACCGCTTCTAGCCTTTATTCTTGCGTACCTTGTTCGCTACTTCAATTCAGACGTAGACACCAGTAAAGGATATATCTTCAGTGAGAACGACAATATCCCGGCTTATATGTTCATGTCCGTGGTGGTTGCTCTCTTCATAGGACTTACTGTTAGCGCGGAGGAGATTATCCGTGACAGAAAGATCAGAAAAAGGGAATCCTTTCTGAATTTGAGCAAAGGAAGTTATTTGTGGAGCAAGATCATCATCATGTTCGTCCTCTCAGCCATACAAACGATCACTTTTGTGATTGTAGGTAACTCAGTATTGGGAATAAAAGGAATGTATGGAGACTACTGGATCGTACTTTTCACCACTTCCTGCTTTGCCAACATGCTGGGACTGAATATTTCTTCAGCCTTCAATAGTGCTGTGACCATTTATATTTTGATCCCATTCCTCATCATACCTCAACTATTGCTTGCAGGTGTGGTAGTGAAATTCGATAAACTGAATCCAACACTTGCGAAACAAGGTGGTGTTCCTGTGGTAGGTGAAATGATGGCCAGTCGCTGGGCATTTGAAGCATTGGCTGTAAATCAATTCAAGGAAAATGCCTTTGAAAAGAATTTTTACAAATATGATAAAACAATCAGTGTAGCTCAGTACAAGAAAGATTACTGGCATACTAAACTCGATCAGAAAATAACCAAGATCGAAAATGAATACAAAGAAGGCAAGACGAACGAACAGATAAAAGAGGACATTGAATTATTATACAACGAGATTTCCAAAGAATGTCGATTGAACAAGAAAGTAAAATGTGAGGTATTGGATCAGATCAATGTAAAAGGTTACAATGTAGCTTTAGGAGTAGCATTGAGAAAAGGATATCTGAAAGATGTAAAGGACCATTACATCACCATGAACAACAATGCTTATAACAAAAGAGAAGAGTTGAATCGTTCCATGCAGGGAGACAAGGTCGCACATGAAAAATTCCTGAAACTGCAATCTGAATATGACAATGAAAATCTCAATAATTTAGTTAAGAACGCAAGTGAGGTTTTCAATAAATGTGTGGAGAAAGACGGGAAATTGATCCAGTTAAATGATCCTGTATTTCTGGATCCTACTGATTCAAAATTGGGAAGAGCTCACTTTTTTGCGCCTAGAAAGAATCTGTTCGGTACTTATTACAGCACCTTCTGTTTCAATTTATGTGTGATCTGGTTCATGAGCTTTACCTTAATGGTAACACTCTATTTTGATGTGTTCAAGAAAGTACTTGATCTCTTTGGGAACATCAACTTTTTCCGGAAAAAGAGAGCCTGATATTTTGTTCATGATTCAGGGAAAAATTAACTGAACTGCTTTACGTCAGCTGCAGATATTTCTTTTCCACCTAATATGATAAGGCGTTCGATCACGTTTCTGAATTCCCTTATATTTCCGGGCCATGAGCGATTTTTTAATGCAAGAAGCGCTTCTGGAGTGATCACTTTTTTTGCAGAGCCCATTTCTTCGCAG
>DAORJH010000245.1:0-4327 GCA_035438925.1 Bacteroidia bacterium
TCTCTGCTTCACAGAACAACGACAAGATCGGAGTGATCTTCTTCAGTGACAAGATCGAAAAATTCATTCCACCGAAAAAGGGAAAATCACACGTACTTCGTATCATACGTGAGCTGATCGAATTCAAACCTGAGAATACCAAAACCGATCTGCAGGTTGCCTTGAAATACATGACCAATGTGATCAAAAAAAGAAGCATTGTCTTTTTGATCAGCGACTTCTACGCAGACAACAATTACAAAGACGCTTTGAAGATCGCAGGTAAAAAACATGATCTTGTGGCTTTACGAATATTAGACAAAGCAGAACAGGAATTACCCGATGTTGGCGTTATCAAATTAAAAGACAATGAAAGTGGTAAAATAATCTGGGTGAATACAGGTGATAAAGAATTTAGAAAGCAGTTCAGCATCAATCAGCTGAAATTTGAAGAAGAACTGAAAGACACCTTCAACCGAAGCGGTATCGATTCGACCAGGATCATGACGAATGAAAATTATGTAAAACCATTGATGAACCTTTTCAAGAACCGATAAGTGAAGATCAGAAATCACATACTTTATTTCATTCTGTTGCTTAGTTGCAGACTTGCGGCACAGGATGTGAAAGTGAATGCCGTTTTGGATACCAGCAAGATCAGGATCGGTGAACAAGTGAAACTGGATCTTTATTTTACATACGATGCATCGCAAAAAGGAATGAATGTGGAGTGGCCTAAGCTGGGTGATACACTAACCGGAAAAATTGAAGTGATCTCTGTTTCGCCCATCGACACTACCCTTCCTGATAAAAACAATCCAAATATCATCCATCAACATCAACAGATCGTAATCAGTGCCTATGACAGTGGTTACTTTGCCATTCCTGGATTCAAATTCACGGTCAATAATGATACAAATAACATACGATTCACAGAACCTCTTTTTTTAGAAGTGCATACTGTTCCAACTGACACCAGTGCTAAAAAAATAAAGGATATAAAAACGGTACTCAATGAACCCTTCAACTGGAAATGGTATCTACCACACATATACTGGACAACCGGAATACTTATCGCAATCATCATCATCATTCTTGTAACACGATATTATACAAAAAAGAATATGAACAAGGTAATTGAACCGGCCAAACCGAAAATACCTGCGCATATTACTGCATTGGCAACATTGGAAAAAATTGCTGCCGAGAAGATCTGGAAGGAAGGAAAGAGTAAAGAATATTATTCTTCTATTTCCGATGCAGTACGATTATACATTGAAGAACGATTTTCTGTCTTTGCACTTGAGAGTACAACGGATGAGATCATGACTGCATTCAGAACACAAGTAGTGGATGCAGAAAGTAAAGCGAAGCTACAGCAGATATTGCAGCTTGCCGATCTCGTGAAATTTGCGAAGATGGAACCCATTGAGGCGGAAAATGAATTTACATTGCAGAATGCTTTTGATTTTGTGAACGGGACCAAGAGAGAAGAAGTTGTGACAATAGAAGAAACACCGAAAGAAGAAACAAATAAAGAGAAGAATGTTTAGTTACTTCAATGATATCATGTTCGCTGAGAAGCACTGGTTCTGGTTGCTCTGCATCCTTCCTGCCATGCTGATCTGGTATATCATTCGTTTAAAGAAAAATGAAAGTGAGATCAATTACTCTTCTTTTCATTTATTAAAGAACACAAAACCTTCCCTAAAGGCAAAATTCCGTCACTCGCTTTTTGCATTGAGACTGATCGCATTTGCATTACTTATCACTGCACTCGCGAGACCACAATCCAGAAGCAGCTGGAAAGACCAGAAAACAGAAGGGATCGATATCGTAATTAGTATGGACCTTTCACTTTCCATGCTCGCAAAGGATTTTAAGCCTAACCGTATGGAAGTGGCAAAAGATGTGATCTTGGATTTTATTGATGCAAGACCCAACGACAGAATTGGTTTGGTTACATTCGGAGGAGTTGCATTTACGCAATGTCCGTTGACCAGCGATCACAAAGTATTAAAGAATATGTTTCCTCAGATCAAAGCCGGAAGTTTAGATCAGGGAACTGCGATCGGACTTGGATTAGCGAATGCTGTTGCTCGAATAAGAGAGAGCAAAGCAAAAAGCAAAGTGATCATTCTTATTAGTGATGGGGTAAATAACGTAGGAGAAATTGCGCCACTTACCGCAGGTGAACTTGCCAAAACCTATGGTATTCGTGTTTATTGCATTGGAACAGGATCGAGAGGAAAAGCACTTCAACCTGTTGCTATTTATGCGCAAGGAGAATACGAATACGATTATGTGGATGTGGAAATCGATGAAAAAGTAATGACAGAGATCTCGGAAATGACCGGAGGAAAATATTTCAGAGCTACCAATTCAGAAAGTCTGAAGAACATCTGTGGAGAAATTGATAAAATGGAAAAGACCATTGTGAGTGAAAAAAGTTTCAGTAACAAAGCGGAACACTTCCTTCCCTTTGCCATGGCTGCTGCACTTGTACTTTTCCTCGAGTTTATATTACGTTTCACTTTATTCAGAGCCGTTCCCTAATGTTTAAGTTTGAACACGAAATATATTTTTACGGTCTTGCCCTTATTCCGGTTATGGCACTGTTGGCAATGATCTATTTCATCTCCAATAGAAGAAAACTAGCCAAACTCGGAGACAGCAATTTGATCGCCCAGTTAACCCCTTTTAAAGCCAAAAGAAAACGAACCCTTAAAGTTTTCATTTTCTTACTTGCATTTGCAAGTCTGATCCTGGCCATTTGCAATCTGCAAACCGGAAGTAAACTAACAGAAGTGAAAAGAGAAGGTGCTGACATTATTGTTTGCATTGATGTTAGTAATAGTATGCTGGCACAGGACCTCACTCCTAACAGACTTACGCGTGCCAAATATGCATTAGAGAAAATGATCGACGGTTTAGAAGGTGATCGATTGGGACTTGTGATCTTTGCAGGAGAGGCATATGTTCAGTTACCGATCACCACAGACTACGGTGCAGCCAAATTATTTTTAGAATCCATCAGTACCGGTATGGTACCCGTTCAGGGAACAAATCTGGCTGCAGCCATAACAAAAGCAAGTGAATCATTCAGCAACGATCAAGGCAAGAACAAAGCAATTATTCTGATTACAGATGGCGAGAATCATGAGTCCGAAGCGGTAGAAGCAGCTGAGATCTGTGGGAAAAAAGGCATCATGATCAATACCATCGGAATCGGTTCCAACAATGGTGTTCCAATTCCATTAATGGAGAACGGAGTGATCAAAGGATACCGAAAGGATAAACAAGGTCAAACTGTGGTTACTAAGCTAAACAGCGATCTGCTCAAGGTGATCGCAGGAAAAGCGAACGGCGTTTTTGTTCAGGCCAGTCAGGCTGATGTTGGACTAGGAGCCGTTCTTAATAAGATTGGAGAATTGGATAAAGCACAATTAGAGAATAAAATGTATACAGATTATGAAGATCAGTTTCAATGGTTCATTGCATTGACCCTGATCCTTCTGCTCATTGATTTTTTAATCACAGAACGATTGAACGAGTGGTTCAGAAAGCTAAAATTGTTTCAGCATGCAAAGTAAGTTGATTAAAATATTTATTTTGATCCTAACAGGACTTAATGTTACCGCACAAAAAGATGCACAGTTGATCTATGATGGAAACGATCATTATGTAACCGGAAAAACATTTGAGTCAACAGAACTGTACCGAAATGCCTTAAAAGAAAATCCACATAATCCGAAAGCACATTTCAATCTTGGAAATTCATTGTATAAAAATGCCTTTACCCTTCGAGACAGTAAAGAAAATTTCATTCAGGCAGGAAAAAAAGTAACTCCTGATTCTATGGCCTCGCTGGTATTTGAAGAAGCAGCCCAGAGTTTTGCGCAAGTGGCCAATTCGGTAAGCGATAAAGACACACTGCACAGAGCCTGGCATAATATTGGAAATTGTTATCTGCAGAAAAAAGAATACAAGAATGCGGTAGATGCTTATAAAAAATCATTAAAGTTCAATCCGAAAGATGAAGAAACGCGTTACAATCTTGCCTATGCCTTGAAGAATCTTCCAAAAGACAAACAAGGGGGTGGCGGACAGAATCAGCAGGATCAAAAAGAAGATAAGAACGATAAGAATAAGAATGCTCAGCCTAAGAACGAAATGAGCAAAGACCAGGCTGAACAATTACTCAAAGCCTTGATGCGTGAAGAGAAGAAGCTGCAGGAGAAAAGAAAGCAAAAACAAGAAGATGCGGGGAATACGACGGTAGAGAAAGATTGGTAGCTAATAAGGATTGACGAAGTACGAATCACGAATGAAGAAAAGGAATTAAAAA
>DAORJH010000246.1:0-4316 GCA_035438925.1 Bacteroidia bacterium
AAAGAGATATTGCTCAATGAAGGAAAATTACTTCCTGTCATGGAATTGTTCTATACAATTCAAGGGGAAGGTTTTCATACCGGAAAAGCTGCTTTTTTCATACGAATTGGTGGGTGCGACATTGGCTGTCACTGGTGCGATGTAAAAGAAAGCTGGAATGCAAATCTTCATCCACTGACCTCAGTGGAAAAAATTGTTTCCAATGTAGAAGAATATGATGCCAAAAGCGTTGTTGTGACTGGAGGAGAACCTCTCATTTATAACCTGAACGAGTTAACAAAACAATTAAAAGAGAAGAAGATAAGCACCTTCATTGAAACTTCCGGGGCTTATCCTTTATCCGGTACATGGGACTGGATCTGCATTTCACCTAAAAAGAATTCACCCCCATTAAAAGAAAATTTAAAACTAGCCGGAGAATTAAAAGTGATCGTTTACAACAAGCATGATCTCAATTGGGCTGAAGAACAGGCGGCGCAATGCGCAAAGGATACACTTTTATTCTTACAGCCCGAATGGAGCAAACGGGAAGAATTAATGCCTATGATCGTTGATTACGTCAAGACGCATTCCAAATGGAGAATTTCACTCCAAACGCACAAGTATATCAATATCCCTTAAAAATCGGTCTTCATCGCTTTAAAACACTGATCACCCGAACTTTCTTCAAAGACCAATCTTAAAATCATTAAAATGCAATTTTTTTAATTGTTTTGGCGTGCATTTTAGCTATCAAATCCTTAAATTCGTTGTTCTAATAAACACACTATGGCATTCGATATTGAAATGATCAAAAAGGTATACCAGAATATGCCTTCTAAAATTGAAGCGGCTCGCAAACAATTGGGACGTCCTTTAACACTAGCAGAAAAAATTCTTTACTCTCACCTGGATACTGCATTTCCTGTGAAAAATTACGAACGCGGAAAAGCGTATGTTGATTTTAATCCTGACAGAGTTGCCATGCAAGATGCTACAGCGCAAATGGCTTTATTGCAGTTCATGCAGGCAGGAAGACCAACTGTTGCTGTTCCCTCTTCTGTACATTGCGACCATTTGATTCAAGCGAAAGTAGGAGCAAAAACTGACTTAGACAGAGCGAAAAACGAAAGTGAAGAAGTATTTAATTTCCTTGCTTCTGTATCAAACAAATATGGCATCGGTTTCTGGAAACCAGGTGCAGGTATCATTCATCAGATTGTTCTTGAAAACTATGCCTTTCCTGGTGGTATGATGATCGGAACTGATTCTCATACGGTAAATGCTGGAGGATTGGGTATGATCGCGATCGGTGTGGGTGGCGCTGATGCTTGCGATGTAATGGCGGGATTGCCTTGGGAATTGAAAATGCCGAAATTGATCGGAATTAAATTAACTGGAAAACTGAATGGCTGGACAAGTGCGAAAGATGTTATTCTAAAAGTTGCAGGAATATTGACCGTAAAAGGAGGAACCGATAAAATTGTTGAATATTTTGGCGAAGGAGCAATTAGCTTAAGCTGTACAGGAAAAGGAACAATTTGTAACATGGGTGCTGAAATTGGCGCCACTACTTCTACCTTCGGTTACGATGACAGTATGAGTCGTTATTTGAAAGCAACAGGACGTGCAGACGTTGCAGCTTTAGCAGATGGAATCAAAGGTGATTTAACCGGTGATCCTGAGGTTTATGCAGATCCAAAGAAATATTTTGATGAAGTGATCGAGATCAATTTATCTGAATTAGAACCACATGTAAATGGTCCTTTTACTCCGGATCTAGCCACTCCAATTTCAAAGTTGAAGGCAGAAGCTGAAAAGAACGGTTGGCCTATGAAAGTAGAAGCCGGTCTGATCGGTTCATGCACCAACTCTTCCTATGAAGATATTGCACGCGCCGTTTCTATAGCAAAACAAGTAAAAGCAAAAGGCTTGAAGTCTAAGGCAGGATTCATGATCAACCCTGGTTCTGAACAAATCAGATACACCATTGATCGTGACGGATTTTTGAAGGTATTTGATGAGTGTGGAGCAGTTGTTTTCACAAACGCTTGCGGACCTTGCATTGGAATGTGGGATCGTATGGATGCAGAGAAACAACAAAAGAATACCATTGTCCACTCTTTCAACAGAAACTTCGCAAAACGAGCCGATGGAAATCCGAATACCTATGCATTCGTGGCATCTCCTGAAATAGTTGCTGCATTAGCGATCAGCGGTGACCTTGGATTCAATCCTTTAACTGACACTTTAACGAATGATAAGGGTGAAAAAGTGAAGTTAGATCCACCGAAAGGTGATGAATTACCTACAAAAGGATTTGCAGTAGAAGATGCAGGTTATCAGGCACCGGCAAAAGACGGAAGTAATGTAAAAGTTTTAGTTGACTCAGCCTCAAAGCGTCTTCAATTATTAGATCCATTTGCTGCTTGGAACGGAGTAGATTTTAAAGGATTAAAATTATTGATCAAAGCGAAAGGAAAATGTACTACCGATCATATTTCCATGGCTGGTCCTTGGTTGAAGTTCCGTGGTCACTTGGATAATATCTCGAATAACATGTTGATCGGAGCCGTAAATGCTTTCAACGATAAGACGGATAATATTAAAAATCAAATCACAGGTGCTTACGAAGGAGTTCCTGTTGTACAACGTCAATACAAGGCAAAAGGAATTGGTTCGATCGTAGTTGGAGATGAGAATTATGGAGAAGGTTCATCACGTGAACATGCTGCAATGGAGCCTCGTCATCTTGGAGTTAAAGCCGTATTGGTAAAATCATTTGCACGTATTCATGAAACAAATCTGAAGAAGCAGGGAATGCTTGCATTAACCTTTGCAAACACTGCAGATTATGATAAGATCAAAGAAGATGATTCAATTGATGTTTTAGGATTGACTAGTTTCTCTCCAGGAACTCAATTAACCATAGTATTGACACATGCTGACGGAAGTAAAGATGAATTCAAAGTGAATCATAGTTACAACGCTCAGCAAATTGAATGGTTCAAAGCCGGAGGGGCATTGAACATCATCAGAGCGAATGTAAAAGCTTAAGAAGTATAGAAAAACAAAAAGTCCGTTCAATGAACGGACTTTTTTTATGCCTTCTATTTTCTAAATATTATTGAGCCGATCTTCTGTAAATACCCGAATTAAAAACGGAAACGTAAACATAAGTAGAATTGGCTCCAAGAGCATATGCGCTTAAAGAAGCTAATCCTTCATTGGCAGATGTCCATCCTGTTCCACCATTGTTAGACATGAAAATACCTGAATTCATATAACTCCCTGCATAAACTTTATTTGCATTTGCTGCCAATGCGATCGGACCTGTTATACTTAAGCCTGAATTTGCCAATGAAAACGAAGCCCCGTCATTGGATGAACTGTAAATTCCCCCTGTATTAAAAGTAGAAGTAAGAATATAAGACCCATTTACCGCAATAGAATTAACGTCGTTTCCGGCGCTGTTCACCAAAGACCAAGAACTTCCGTTATCGGACGAAACAAATAAGCCACCCCATGTACCTGCATAAAATTTACCATTCTTAGCAGCCATTGCATTCACGGATAAATTAGTTAGACCATTACTTGAGATGGTCCAGTTCAAACCGTTATCAGAAGATTTAAAAACACCACTTGGTGTGCCTGCAAGTAATGTTGTACCGATAACTGCCATTCCAAAGACATTAAAATTCGTCAATCCATTATTAACGGGGGTGAAACTTACTCCGTTATTCGAAGATCGATAAAGTCCGTTTGTAGCAGTACCCGCATAAATGACGGTATCATCCAGCAACAAGCATCGAACAGGAAGAGAGAGACTGGTATTCACCCAGCTTGTACCCAGGTCCGGAGAGTAGACAAGTCCGGTTGTGCCTCCTGCAAAAACCTTCATGTCATTCGCCACAATGTACGTATAGTTGAAAGTATTCGGATTCACCAAGGTCCAGGCCGGATAGGTCTTAAAGCTGACTTCATTCCCATAGGCTGTTCCCGAAGCATTCGTCGCATACGCTCTTACATAATAAGTAACGTTCTCATTCAAAGGTGCGATATTGCTTGTGAAATTACCTACCCCTGCCCCATTATTCGTATTGGGCTTTAAGGTAGTTGGATTCGGATTTACATCCCAGCAAACACCAACTTTTGTAATGGCACTTGTACCCTCAGAAGAAACAACACCTCCACCCACAGCAGAAAAAGGACCGATCCCTGTAATAACATTGGTTGAAACAACAGGTAATGGTGAAGGTTCGGGCGTAGGCTCATCCTTATCCTTCTTTTTACAAGAACTAATTAGGAGGGTAGTAAGCAAAAAGTAAAAGACGTAT
>DAORJH010000247.1:0-4311 GCA_035438925.1 Bacteroidia bacterium
TACGGACTTGAACGCGAAAAATCTGGTGAAGCACTGTATCCTCAAGGACATCCAAACAGCTGGCTGACGATTGGTTATATTGAAGATTTGAATCGGGTGGATGTGAATGACCTTAAACGTTTCTACATGCGCTGGTATGGACCTAATAATGCTGTGCTCACTATTGCAGGTGATGTAAAAACGGAAGAAGTTCTGTTACTGGTTCAGAAATATTTTGGAAGCATCAATCCCGGTCCCGCAGTGAACAAAATGTCGGTACCCCCTGTGAAATTACAGAAGAATAGATATATTTCTTATGAAGATAATGTGAAATTTCCTATGATAGGACTTTATTACCCGACGGTGAAAGACGGAGAAAAAGACGATGCAGCATTAACAGTGTTAGCTTCCTTACTTTCAGGAACAGAAGATTCCCCATTGAGAAAAGCGTTCATTGAAACGAAGAAAGCCACGGCAGCTTTTGCATTTCAATACGGAAGAGAACTTGCCGGACAATTCCAGATCATGGTAAGAGCCAATCCGGAAACAACTCTTTCAGTAACAGAAAAAGAAATAAAAACAGCTCTTTCGGCATGGGAAAAAAAGGGCATTAGCGATGATGATCTTATAAAATTCAAGGCGCAGTACCACAGTCGTCTCTATAACTCCTTGCAAACGGTGCAGGGGAAAGGTGCTCTGCTCGCTTCTAATTTTACTTTTTTCAGAAACCCGAATCATCTTAAAAAGAGCATTGCTCAAATGATGAGTGTAACAAAAGCAGATGTGATGCGCGTTTATCTTACATACATAAAAAATAAACCTGCTGTTATCAGTTCTGTCGTGCCAAAAGGAAAAACAGAATTAGCTGCAGCTCCTGATAACTGGAAAATGTATACAAAGAAAGTAGAATCAGAAAGTGCGGAATACAAGAATCTTAGTTATAAGATGCCGGTTGAGGAACTAGACAGAACAAAAGAACCAAAAGAAGGCTCTGCGGCGCATGCCAAGGTGCCTGATTTTTATAAGACAAAGATCAGTGAAAATATACCTGTAATTGGTATAACAGAGAACGAGATCCCGAAAGTTGTCATTCTGCTGAGTTTCAACGCAGGCCATATTTTTGAACCTAAAGAAAAATCGGGTCTTGCGCAGATCACATCGGAAATGATGAACAAAAGTACCATGAGGACGACTAAAGAAGAATTGGAAAGCAGAATGGATCGTTTAGGGGCAAGTATCGGCGTTGCAAGCAGCGAAGAGGAGTTTTATTTATTCATTGATTCACCAAAGGAAAATCTCGCTTCTGCAATGAAAATTGCGGAAGAGATCCTTTTGGAACCTAAGTTTGATGAGAAGGAATTTGAAGTGGTTAAAAAATCCGCACTGGATCGTATCATGCAATCTCAAACAGCACCGGCAAGTATTGCAAGTGAAGTATTGCATAAACTTGCATATGGAACTGATCATATTAGCGCTTTTCCTTCAATTGGAACAAGAGAAACAGTAGCATCGATTACGTTGCAGGATGTGAAAAAATTCTATGAAGGACTGAATTCTTCAATGTTGTCAATTGCCGTGAGTGGTGATATCAGTCAGGAAGAAGCAATAAATGATCTTGCCTTTGTTTCAAAGTTAAAAAAAGGTGAACCTTTAAAAGTTCAGGAAGCGAAGATACCTGGCATTGAAAAGACAAAGATTTATTTCGTGGACAAAAAGAACGCAGCTCAAAGTGAGATCCGTTTTGCCTATGTAGGTTTGCCTTACGATTGTTGTGGAGAACTATATAAGAGCAATGCCATGAACTACAGTTTCAGTGGTGCATTCAATAGCCGTATCAATTATACATTACGTGAAATAAAAGGCTGGACCTATGGTTCACGAGGTGGATTCAGTGGAGGAATGTTGCCAGGATTATTCAGTATCGGGGGAGGATTCAAAGCTAATACTACGGATAGTACAATAAGAGAAGTGATGTATCAGATGAAGAATTTTGCCGACAATGGTATAACGGAAAAGGAACTTGAATTCACCCGTCACTCATTGGCGCAATCAGACGCATTGAAATACGAATCGTCTTTTGATAAACTGAATTTCATTAAAAACATACTTGATCATGATCTTCCGAAAGATTATGTACACGAACAGGAAAAAGTACTTGAAAGCTTAACGGTTCAGTCGGTTAACGAGATCGCAAAAAAACGACTGCCTTATAATAATATGATCATACTGGTAGTAGGCGATAAGGCCACAAATCTTGAGAAAGTAAAACAGCTCGGGCTAGAGGTCGTTGAAATAGAATACAATACAAAATAAACGCAAGAAGTAATTGTCTTTTTTATACGGTAAATTGGTATTAAATTAGACCTCTCAATCTAAAATTATGAATTACGATATTATTGTTATAGGTACAGGTCCGGGTGGATATGTGACCGCGATCAGGGCTTCTCAACTGGGCTTTAAAGTGGCTGTTGTAGAAAAGGAAAGTTTAGGTGGTATCTGCCTTAACTGGGGCTGTATTCCAACAAAGGCATTATTAAAGAGCGCACAAGTGTATGAATACCTGAATCACTCGAAAGAATATGGGATCAGTGCAGATAACATCAAAGCTGATTTTTCTGCAGTGGTGAAAAGAAGTCGCGATGTTGCTGAAGGAATGAGCAAGGGCGTTCAGTTCTTAATGAAGAAGAACAAGATCGATGTGATCACCGGAACCGCAAAAGTGAAACCCGGAAAGAAAGTGGAAGTGACCGGAGCTGATGGAAAAGTAACTGTTTACAATGGAAATCATATAATCATTGCAACCGGAGCACGTTCACGCAAACTTCCGAATTTACCACAAGATGGAAAGAAGATCATCGGTTATCGCGAAGCAATGGTTCTTCCAAAACAACCAAAGTCTTTTGTTGTTGTTGGAAGTGGTGCGATCGGGGTAGAATTCGCCTATTTTTATGCTACCATGGGAACAAAGGTTACGGTGGTTGAGTTCTTACCGAACATTGTTCCGGTGGAAGATGAGGATGTGAGTAAACAATTGGAAAAGTCCTTTAAAAAAGTAGGAATTGAAGTCATGACAGATGCTTCTGTTGAAAGCGTTGATACAAAAGGAGAAGGTTGCAAGGTGAATGTGAAAACAAAGTCAGGCATGGTTACGCTTGATGCAGAAATAGTTTTATCAGCAGTTGGAATTGAAGCCAACATCCAGGGTATTGGTCTTGAAGAAACAGGAATTAAGACGGATAAAGGGAAGATCATCGTTGATAAATTCTATGCGACTAACGTTCCCGGGTATTACGCAATTGGAGATTGTGTTCCGGGTCAAGCCCTGGCACATGTGGCCAGCGCTGAAGGCATCACTTGTATTGAGAAAATAAAGGGAATGCATGTCGATCCAATTGATTACAATAATATTCCGGGTTGTACCTATTGTCAACCTGAAATTGCCTCTGTTGGTTTCACTGAGAAAAAGGCCAAAGAAGCAGGTTACCAGATCAAGGTTGGTAAATTCCCATTCTCTGCTTCCGGTAAAGCAAGTGCTTCCGGCGCGAAGGATGGATTCATTAAATTGATCTTCGATGCCAAATACGGAGAATTACTTGGCGCACACATGATCGGTGCCAATGTAACAGAAATGATCGCAGAGTGTGTTGCCATCAGAAAACTGGAAACAACAGGACATGAACTTATCAAAACAGTTCACCCGCATCCAACAATGAGTGAAGCGATCATGGAGGCAGCTGCAGCTGCCTATGGAGAAGTGATCCACTTGTAAATAGGATTCGAATAAAAAAGCCCTCCAAAATTGGAGGGCTTTTTTATTGATAAGAGACGATCCTCATGATAAAGTACTTGATCTATTTCAGATTGCAGACTTTCCTGCGTTTTTACTTTTACCAAACGGATCTTCATAAGAATAATTAGTTTGTAAGGTTATGTGTCTTCTCTCGTCTATTCTACTAAAACATATGTTCCGAATTTTGCATTTCGTCTTTCTTTCTGGTTTTCTGTGCTTGCAGGCTCAGGTAAAAATAAACTGGCAAGCCTGGAGTGAAAAAGCGTTTGCAACTGCTAAGAAGCAGGCTAAACCGGTGTTTCTGGATGTAGGAACGGAATGGTGCACTGCTTGTAATTTAATGGAAGAAAAGACATATGCCGATACAAGCGTGATCGGACTCATTAATAGAAATTTCATTGCAATTAAAGCCGATGCCGAAGCGCAACCGGATGTAGGTGCTCGTTTTCTGGAATGGGGATGGCCGGCTCTCATTTTTTTAAATGCCGAGGGAGAACAACTTTATGCCTTACAGGGCAATCGCAGACCGGAAGCCTTCATTG
>DAORJH010000248.1:0-4289 GCA_035438925.1 Bacteroidia bacterium
CGGAAAGTATTTTACCAAACCTTCTTTTCCTTTTCCGTTCGTTGTCCAGTCTAAGCTAAGGTATTCATTTGGTAAACGCTTGCATTCTTCGGCTGCGATCAAAAAAGTTTGTGCCGCTCTTTCAATTTCGGCTACTGCGTAAATGATGGGTTTTCCGCTTTCAATACTCAATATTTCTGCCAGGTATTTTTTATTTGCAAGTAGTTGATCGGAAATGTATTTTAAGGAATTCGATTTTTCACCTGAACTAAGCGAATCCAATTGAGCTGCACATGCCTGCGCCATATGGATCGCATTTTCAAGAATAGCTTCATCAGCGAAGCATACCGTCGCAAAATCTTCCCCGGTGAATTTATTTTTTATGTTCTTTTTGCGAGAGGACTCAATGAATTCACCTCCACAAAATAATTTATATGACTTCATTTCTGCACTAATTTATTAATTTTGTTTTACTTTGTGACTTTGTGGAGAAGATAGAGGTTAATATTCAATTTGAGCAGGTACTTGCTTTTGTAAATCAAACAGCCAAAAATATTTTTCTTACCGGAAAAGCCGGTACAGGAAAGACTACATTACTCAGGTACATCAAGTCCAATACCTATAAGCAAATGGCCATTGTAGCACCTACAGGTGTTGCTGCCATCAATGCCGGTGGAACAACCATCCATTCATTTTTTCAATTTCCATTTACGCCTTTCATTCCTCAATTCAATGCGGATGGATCCTATAAGAAAGGTAGTCTTGGTCAATTCGTGCAGAAATACAATTCCCAACGTCTGGCCATTCTTCGCAATCTGGATCTGCTCGTGATCGATGAGATCTCGATGGTACGGGCGGATCTGCTCGACCAGATCGATGCCAGCTTAAGACATACGCGCAAAAAGTGGGATCAGCCATTTGGAGGCGTTCAGGTTTTGATGATAGGAGATATGTTTCAATTGCCTCCCGTTGTTAGGGATGAGGAATGGCTCTTATTAAGATCTGTTTATGCAAGTCCCTATTTTTTCGATAGTCTGGTAATAAGAAATGAGGCTCCGGTTTACATAGAGCTGGATAAGATCTACAGACAAAAGGAAGAGAAATTCATAGATATTCTAAATAAAGTACGGAACAATGAACTTGGATTGAAGGATTTAGTTGTTTTAAATGAAAGGTATAGGAACGATCTGAGTGTGGATGAAAAATCGACCTACATCACATTAACAACGCACAACCGAAAAGCAGATGAGATCAATGCTGAATCACTTCAGAATTTAAAAGGAAAAGAATTCAAATTCAAATGCAAAACGGAAGGAGTTTTTCCGGAAAAGAATTACCCGGCAGATGAAATTCTTATCTTGAAAAGTGGAACGCGCGTTATGTTTCTAAAGAACAACAATGAAAAGAATTATTATAACGGAAAAACAGGAACGGTTGTTTATGTTGATGAAGAAAAAATCAAGGTAAAGTGCGATGAAGATAAGAATGAAATTGAAGTTGGACGAGAGACCTGGAACAATGTTAGTTTCTCGGTGGATAAAACGACTTCTCACATAGAGGAAGATGTCATTGGAACCTTCACGCAATATCCTTTGCGACTTGCATGGGCCATAACGATCCATAAGAGTCAGGGTTTGACATTTGATAAACTCATTATTGATGCTGAAGAAGCATTCACAAGTGGTCAAGTGTATGTTGCCTTAAGTCGCTGCAGAGGCATGGAGGGATTGATCTTGAGTTCCAGAATCAGCGCAGAATCACTTTTCAATGACAAAAAAGTATTGCAATTCTCTACAACCAAGCAAAGCAGAGAAGAAGTGAACGAACTTTTTAATGGAGCAAAGCAATATTTCACGGCACAAGCCCTTTTTTCTGTTTTTGAGTTGATTGAAATTAAAAGAGAAAGAGATGAATTGGCCGGATATATTCAGCTGCATAAAAGTAAATTGAATCCGGACGGACTTGAGTGGATCGCAAGATTGAACGAACAGATCGATCAATTATACGATGTAGGATCGAAGTTTAAGAGTCAACTCGGTAAATTAATGCAAGGGGTATCGGATCTTGAACAAAATACTGAGTTGAATGAGAGAGTGAAGAAGGCAGCAAGTTATTTTAGCGATGAAGTAGAAAAATTGATCGCAATGTATAAGGATGTTCCATTAAGATCTCAGAGCAAGGAAGCAAGCGATGATATTGATCCGGAATTAAAACGTATTTTCGAGCTTATACACGGTAAAAAAGCGCTGATCAATTCTTGCCGAAATGGATTTAATTTTTCTGATCTGATAAAGGCTAAACTTGAACTTCGACTCCCAGAATATAAGTTTTCTATTTATTCCAGCGCTAAGAACACAAAGATTGGTGCCGATGTGAAACATCCCGACCTGTTCAGAAAATTGATGTTAGTGCGGGATGAGATCTGCAATGACGAACACAAACCTATCTTCATAGTTCTGAAGAATGAAAGCCTCAAACAATTAAGTGAGTTTTTGCCGGAAAAAGAAGAAGATCTTCTCGCAATAACGGGTTTCGGGAAAGCAAAGATAGAAATGTATGGAAGTCAATTTCTCAAAGTGATCAAGAGTTACTTATCGGAGAATGAACTTTCTACCAATATGAGTTCGGTAAAGAAAGTGAAGAAAGCAAAAAAATCAACAAAGAAAGCAGAAAGCGAAGGAGCAGAAGGAATTACAAAGGACACGAAACGACTCACCTATGAACTTTATAAGAAGGGACTGAGTCTTGAGGAAATTTCAAAGCAAAGAAATTTTGCTCTGACCACCATTGAGGGACATTTGATCCCATTCATCGCATCCGGAGAAATAAAGATCGATCAGCTTATTTCGAAAGAAAAGCAAAAAAAGATCAAAAAAGCATTGAAGGGTTTTGATAAGTCAGGAGGCATCAAGATGATAAAAGACAAGCTGCCTGATTCCATTACTTACTCCGATATCAGGTGGATGATGGCCATTGATCAGGAGTAAACTTTGATTTTCATCAATTTTGAGTATTTTAGAGTATAATTTCAATGATGAAAAACAAACAAATATTTTTCGTCCTTCTAGGGACGCTCTTTTTTTTCATCAATAATTTATCTTCTCAAATCAAGTTCAGTGAGAACATGGGTCAGTGGGACGAAAAGATCCTCTTTAAATCCACATTAGACGCCGGTAATTTATTCGTAGAGTCAAACTGTCTTACCTTTAGTTTATTTGATGGGGAAAGGATGCGAGAGCGCCATCATGCAACGAAGGGAAAACGAATGGAATCAAAGCAAGAAGTTCAGGCCCATTCTTACAGAATAAGTTTTGAGAATTCCAATAAGCGCATAGAAATACAAAAGAGTGAGCCGGGTCCGGATTATGAGAATTTCTTTTTAGGAAATGAGAAGGAAAAATGGAGAAGCAATGTTAAAAATTACAAGAAATTGTTATACCGTGAATTGTATGATGGAATTGATTATGAATTGATAGGAACGCATACAGGATTGAAATATAATTTCATTGTCAAAAAAGGAGCAGATCCTTCTCTGATCCGTTTAAAGTACGATGGAATTGATAAAATTAAACTGGATGGTTCAAGTCTGAGCTATTCATTAAGTGTGGATAAGGTGATCGAGCAACGACCGGTCGTTTGGCAGAATGTGAATGGAATGATCAAAAAAGTAGAATGTGTTTACATTTTGGATTCAAATCGTGTAAGTTTCGATTTTCCTTCTGGTTATGATAGAGGATACGACTTAATAATAGATCCGGTATTAGTATTTGCTGCACAAAGTGGAAGCAATGCGGATAATTTTGGGATGACCGCAACCTGGGATGCGCAAGGAAATTTTTATTCAGGAGGAACTGCTTTCGATGTGGGTTATCCAACCACTCTCGGCGCTTTTCTCATCTCTTTTCAAGGGGTAGTTGCTATGGGAAATACAGATGTGGTGATCACAAAATACAATTCAAATGGAAATGCCTTGCTCTATTCAACTTATTTTGGGGGATCCGCAACAGAGATAGTGACAAGTATGATCGTTGATAATAGTGATAATCTTTGTTTTTACGGCGCCACAAGTTCATTCAATATTCCTGTTACTGTCGGAGCCTATGATGTTACTTTCAATGGTGGTCAGGCATTATCGTTTGTATACAATGGTACGGATTTTGTGAATGGTACTGACATCTATCTGGCAAAATTCAATTCGGCAGGTACTCTTTTGATGGGAAGCACTTTTCTGGGTGGTTCCGGGAATGATGGAGTGAATCATGTCAATGGACTAACGCAAATCCAAAACAATGTTTTTGAATATGTATGCG
>DAORJH010000249.1:0-4255 GCA_035438925.1 Bacteroidia bacterium
CACAGTACTCAATGCTTCTTTTTCCAATAGCATGGCACCGAGCACGGCTTCTTCCAGGTCAACAGACTGAGGAGGTAATTTTCCTATTTCTCCCACAGTAGGTGCAGTGCTGATCAATTTCTTTCTTGTTTTGTTCTGGTTCTCCTGATTCATAAAGTTCTCTTCTCTTTCTCTGATAATGTTCTCAATTTCTTTCCCGGGAAATATTCGCGGGGAGGCAAATGTGCGAATAATTCATTGTTATTAAATTTACAAAACGCTTTAACTGTTTCATAACTTGTGCAAAACTCTTATTCACATGTTATTTACCAATAAAATCAATAGTTCCACGGGCTCGAACTTGTTCATAATTCCGAATCTGACTTGTAAACAAATCTTCTGTTAGGTAATTGTTAATTCTTTAATGTCTTTAGTCCTCAATTAATTAAACCTTTGTAAGCGATTTTTCATTTGTAAATTCAATAAAAAGCAATTTTCCTATGCGCATTTTGCTCGCAGACTCTAATCATGCTGTTCTTCAAGAACTTCTCGAAGCAAACGGACATACTTGCGATGCCTTTTGGGATAAAAGTGCCGATGAACTTAAAGCTTCACTTCAACTATATGATGGCCTGGTTTTAAGAAGCAAATTTCCGGTCACCAAAGATCTTTTAATGGCATGTCCGAATTTAAAATGCATTGGTCGCGTTGGTGCGGGAATGGAAAACATCGATCTGGTCTATACCAAAGAAAGGGGAATTGAATGTGTGAGTGCACCGGAAGGTAACCGCGATGCAGTGGGAGAACATGCTATTGGTATGCTCTTGATGTTGCTGAATAATTTAAAGAAAGCCGATGAAGAAGTGCGGAAGAATGTATGGATCCGCGCTGGCAACAGAGGATATGAAATAGGAGGAAAGACCGTGGGCCTCATTGGTTACGGACACATGGGAAGTACCTTTGCGAAAAAGCTGAGAGGATTTGATTGTACCATTCTTGCTTACGATAAACACCTGAAGAATTTCGGGAATGAATTTGTGAAGGAAAGTTCAATGCAGGATCTCTTTGAGCAATGTGATATTGTTAGTCTTCATGTGCCGTACAATGAAGAAACCAAATTCATGATCAATGCTACCTTCCTCAACAGTTTTAAGAAAAGTATTTATCTCGTCAATACAGCAAGAGGAAAATGCCTGAGAACAGAGGACCTGGTACTAGCTTTAGAAAGTGGAAAAGTAAAGGGTGCTTGTCTGGATGTTCTCGAATACGAATCCACCACTTTCGAGAGTTTTGATGCCAATGCTTTATCACCTGCACACAAATATATTCTGGCTTCTGATAAAGTGGTGTTGAGTCCGCACATTGCAGGATGGACACATGAAAGCAATTACAAAATGAGCAAGCTGGTGGCCGAAAGAATGATCGAGAAAATGAAGAAATTTAAAAGCTGACCGTCAGTTCCGGAGTAGTTACCAGATTCGATTTATTTCCGGCCTCATCTATCACAAAAAAAGTGTATTTAAAGACCTTGACTGAATCGCCGCTTCTGAAGGGAGACATGGGAAGATAGATCTCACCACGAATGGATTTACCTTTGTAACTCGCATCTTTGGGTTGAATGATGGTCTGCGTGATACGAGCTGTATCGTTGGTAATTTGATCTTTTATTGCAGTGAATTTTCCAGTAGCTGAATTCTTGTAATAAAAAGTACCGATCACATTGGGTCCCTGTGTATTATTCGCAAGAAAAATATCTCCGTTACCATCCTCATACTTCAAAACCATCACGGCAGTATCCGTTTTCACTCTTACCTTCCAGGCAACGAAATTATAATACTCTAAAGTAGGGATCGGACTCTCACTCGCCTTCTTAACACAGGCGCTTAAAACGAAAATAGAAAGGATTATGGGAACAAGAACTCGTTTCATCTGAAATCAATACATAAATTTACAAAAAATTAAGGCAACAGCAAAATGAAAGGAATGGATCCGAGGAGGATATTTAACATTAATTCAGATTCGGAATTCGAAGGGCTTGCCATTCTCACTTTCAGGCATCAATTTGAACATTGCAAGGTCTACCGTCAATGGTGTGATCTCATGAAGATTCATATTGAGGAAGTGAAAAGTATAAAGGACATTCCTTTTTTACCTGTGGAATTTTTCAAAAGCCGTGAGATCAGAGACAATTCGGATGCTTCCAACTCCATTGTTTTCAGTAGCAGCGCAACAACATCACAACAAGTTTCCCGTCATTTCGTCCATGATCCTACTCTGTACAAAGAAAGTTTTACCAAGGGATTTGAACGTTTTTATGGCCCTGTTGCCAACCTTTGCATCCTCGCTTTACTGCCCGGTTATCTCGAGCGAAAAGATTCCTCTCTCGTTTATATGTTCGAACATCTCATTCAAGCTTCCACTCATCCTCTCAGTGGCTTTTTTCTGAAGGAAGAAGGAGAACTCATCAAACGAATAGAAGAACTGAAAACAAATAAGCAAAAGACCTTGCTCATAGGCGTTTCGTATGCCTTGCTGGATCTGTGCGGAAAAGTGAAGTTGAATGACAATTTCATGGTGATGGAGACCGGTGGAATGAAAGGGAAAAGAAAGGAATTGACCAAAGCCGAATTGCACGAGACACTGAAGAAAGGACTGGATGTAACGGAGATCCACAGCGAATACGGAATGACGGAAATGCTCAGTCAGGCTTACAGTAAAAAAGACGGCATCTTTCAATCTCCTCCCTGGCTGAAATTCAGTATCCGGGATGTGAACGATCCTTTGAGTTTCCTTCCCAATGGAAAAACAGGAGGCATCAATATCATCGATCTCGCTAATTTTCATTCCTGTTCCTTTCTGGCCATTAAAGATCTGGGCTGCATAACCGATAAAGGATTGGAGCTGATGGGAAGATACGATGACAGTGACATCAGAGGCTGTAATTTGATGGTTCAGCCGGATTAAAAATTCGTTAACCCTTCTTTGTTATTATTTTTTCCCTTTTCCTACCAATATCTTTCACTTAATAAAGGTATTTTTGCCACACATGTACGTACTTTATTTAAAGGAGATACGCAGTTTTTTAAGTTCCCTCATTGGCTACATTGCCATTGGCGTCTTTATCACCCTCATCGGCGTCTTCATGTGGGTCATACCATCTGAAAGCGGGGGTTCCAATGTGCTGGACAATGGATTTGCCAATATCGATCCCTTGTTTTACATCGCGCCCTGGGTCTATTTGTTTCTGATCCCCGCCATTACCATGCGTTCTTTTTCTGAAGAAAGAAAAAGCGGAACACTGGAATTATTATTGACAAGACCATTAAGCGATATGCAATTGGTCATGGCCAAATACCTTGCCGGACTTACTTTAGTGCTCATTTCCCTTTTACCAACCCTGATCTATTATTACAGTGTTAGCGTGTTGTGCCAGAAGAACACAAGCATCGATACAGGAGGAATGTGGGGATCGTACATCGGTCTATTCTTTTTAGGTGCAGGCTTTGTGGCCATTGGAACTTTTGCATCAGCCATTGCTGAGAATCAGGTGATCGCTTTCATTACAGCCCTTCTGCTTTGTTTCTTCTGTTACATTGGTTTTGATTTTATTGCAGGAAGTGGTGTTTTCGGTAAATACGATGCCTTCTTCAAGAATCTCGGTATCAATGAACATTACATCAGCATGAGCAGAGGCGTGATCGATACACGTGATGCCATCTATTTCATTAGCGTGACAGCCATCTTCAATTTACTCACCAAGTTAGTACTCGAAAGCAGAAAATGGTAAGTGAGGTAAAACATAAGAACAAGCGCAAACGAAGAGATCTGATGATCCTATTCGCTTTCATTGCCATTGTGGTGATCGTAAATTTCATTGGCGCTTTTGTTTTTAAACGTTTCGATCTTACTTCCGAAAAAAGATATACGCTGGCACCTTCTACACGCGATCTTTTGAAGAAAGTTGATGAGGAGATCCTTTTCAAAGTCTATCTCGAAGGAAATTTCAATCCCGGTTTCACGCGTTTAAAGAACGAAGCAAGAGAGATCTTAGATGAGTTTCGAGCTTATTCCAATGGAAATATTCAATATGAGTTCATCAATCCTACAGAAGAAAGTCTGACTCCGGAAGAGAAGAACAATGTGCAGCGACAACTTTTTGAGAAAGGCATCATACCGGAAGAGATCATAGACAAAAAAGGAGATAAAACATCCAACACACGCATTTGGCCCGGTGCCATTGTAAGTTACAAGGGAAAAGAAGCGGTCTGGCAGATCT
>DAORJH010000250.1:0-4245 GCA_035438925.1 Bacteroidia bacterium
TTAAGCCTGCCGCTAGCGTTCATCCTGAGCCAGGATCAAACTCTCCATTGTAAAAAAAAGTTTGATTCCTTCCGTATGGAGATAAAGTTCATGTACTTTGAAAATTATCTTGCTTCCATACTGGCTGATTCTTTCTTATTATAGAATTAATCTTATAGGAATCGTTAATTGTCTGTTAACTCATCCCTCAGGGTACTTTGTAAAGTCAATAAATTGACCTTAAAAGCGTGTGTGATTCTCTTTAATACTACTCTTGCTGATATCACATCGCAAAAGTCCTTATCACTTGCTATCATTTAATCTATCAGAATTTCAATGAACGTCTTATTTCTATTTATCCTTCCCTTTCGGGGGTCTAAAAAAAATCAGAATTTCAACCGTTTTTCACTCTCGTACTTCCCTTCAAAATCCTTCGCTACATTTAAAACGGGGTGCAAAATTACATACTCTTTTCATTAAATCCAAATTTTTAATGAAATATTGTTGAAAACTTTCTGTTTTCTTCAATCGATCAATTTGCACACTTGTTCAAAAAACGGAGTGCGAAATTACTGCTTTTTTCTGCCCCAACAAAATTTATTCTCTATTTATACGCAAAATGCTGATAATGAATGTTAATTTTTAGTTCAATCCCACTAAAAATCTCATTCCTTTATTGATTATACTTGTATTTTAGTGGAATGAGTGGCGTGAACAAAGTAATTCTGATCGGAAATCTGGGCAAAGACCCCGAAATAAAGTATTTCGAAAATAATATTGCTAAAGTATCCTTTAGCCTGGCTACCACGGAGTATTATAAGGATAAAAATGGCCAAAAGACCGAACAAACTGAGTGGCATAACATTGTTATGTGGCGTGGACTTGCAGAAAATGCTTCCAAACTTCTAAAAAAAGGCTCTCAGATCTATCTGGAAGGTAAAATACAGTCCAAGCAATGGATAGATAAAGAAGGAAATAAAAAAAATATGACCGAGATCCTCGCAGAAAATTTTACTTTGCTCAATAGCAGAAATGATTCTTCAAAAAATAATGATACAAGTGGTTCAGGTGACCTTCCTTATTGAGAAAAAATGAAAAAAACACTATCGATCCTATCTATTGCTACGCTTGTCTCCGTTCTTACTTTTACTTCCTGTAATAACGATGATGATCCGGTTTACTCTCCCAAGCCAAAGGGTTTTCCACGTATTTATTTTCCTGAAAAAACATACCGTGTCTTCGACACAATCTGCCCTTATCAATTTGAAATTCCCGTTTACACCAGCGTGAGCGCGGATCGCCATAAGAATGCCGAACCTTGCTGGTACAATATTGATTTTCCTTCTTTCAGAGCAACACTGCACTTGAGTTATAAAGAAGTAAATAAAAATGTTTCGAGCTACATTGAGGACTCGCATAACTTCGCGAACCGACATCAGATAAAAGCGACTGGTCTTGATGAATCTGTCATTGTAAGAGACAGTGCAAAAGTGTACGGATTGATGTTTGATATTGCGGGAAACACAGCTTCTTCGCTTCAGTTCTATGTGACCGACAGCAGTAAACATTTCTTAAGAGGTGCGCTTTATTTCAACTCCGTTCCCAATGTTGATTCACTTAAGATCGTGATCGATTATATCAGAAAAGATGTTCTTCATCTGATCAATACAGTGAAATGGAAAAATGATGTTAGAAAAACGGATTAATTTCTCACTCTTAAAACATTTCCGTCAAAACTCGTTCCGTACACGCGCAAAGGCCAGGTAGCCGGACCCTGAATCACCACCCCATCAATGATCTGCCATTTGGAACCACTTATGGTATCGAGACAAGTGAATCCATCATTCTGAACTTTAGCCTTTGCTGAAGCATTATCCGGTAAAGCAGTTGAAGTTCTTTCCAAAGCAACAAATTCCTGTTGCGACTTACGGTAAATAATGATCCCATTCACCCCACCATTAAAATACATCCAGCCTCCAATTCCCTGCAATTTAAAATTCAAGGGGTCATTTGGATAGATGACCAGATCAACAGGAACTGCAGGAACAGGATGGTCTGCCTGACTCTGATCTGCTGTCTTCTTTTTACGGCAACTCACAAAAAAGAACACACTTGTTATAATAAGCAAAAATGCCAGCGATGTTAAAATGTAATTGCGGTAATTAATTACCTTTGCAGTGAGCATAAAGCAAATTTACAAAAATAAACGTGCATTCTTCCGACCCACACCATCAAAAAAAATACAATGTCTTACTTCCCTTCTATTTCGGAATTGTACTTGCCATTGGTATAGCTGGAGGATATTTTCTAACGTTTAGTTCAGACAGCAATTTAATTGCCAGCAAGAATCCGGTTAGATCGGGTGGAAAAATAAATAATCTGCTGGATTATATTGAAATGCAATATGTGGATACTGTGAATAAAGTTCAATTGGAGAACAAGACCATTTCATCCATGCTCAAAAGCCTGGATCCTCACAGTGATTACATTCCTGCTTCCGAATTCGAAGCTGTGAATGAACCTTTAGAGGGAAACTTTGATGGAATCGGCATCGAATTCAATATATACAACGATACGATACGAGTGATCAATCCAATTGAAGGTGGTCCGTCAGAACGACTGGGAATAAGAGCGGGAGATAAAATCATAAAAGTTGATGGTAAAGTAATGGCCGGAGTTGGCATTACAAACAAAATGGTATTTGACAAACTTCGTGGGGCAAGTGGCACTGATGTGAAGATCAATATTATTAGATCGGGGAGCAAAAAACTGCTTGAATTCAATATTACGCGAGGTAAAATTCCACTTTACAGCATCGACATCTCTTATCTTGTTCGTCCGGACATAGGTTATATTAAGATCAGTAAGTTTGCGGGAACTACCTATGATGAATACCTGAATGCCTTCAATTCCCTTAGTAAAAAAGGGATGAAGAAAATGATACTGGATCTGCGCGGAAACGGTGGTGGATTCTTGAAGACCGCAGTTGAACTGGCAGATGAATTCTTAGCTAACGGTCTGCAGATTGTATACACCCAGGGAAGAGCGCATCCGAAAAAGATGTACAGTGCCAGTACCCGAGGTGGATTTGAAAACAAAGAACTGGTGGTGTTGATCGATGAAGGAAGTGCCAGCGCGAGTGAAATTGTGGCCGGTGCCTTGCAGGATAACGACAGAGCAACTATCATTGGCCGAAGAAGCTTTGGAAAAGGTTTGGTGCAGGATCAGGTGGATCTTCCGGATGGTTCAGCCTTTCGATTAACCATTGCACGTTATTATACCCCTACCGGAAGGTGCATTCAGAAACCGTATAACAAAGGATTGCATGCCTATATGTACGAAGAGTACGACCGTTATGAAAAGGGAGAATTATACAATGAAGACAGCATTAAATTGGATAAAACGCAGCAATTCAAAACGCCCGGCGGGAAGATCGTTTACGGTGGTGGTGGTATTGCTCCTGATATTTTTGTGCCTTTGGATTCGGCCAAATATTCACCGATCGTGAATACCTTGTTCAACTACGGAGTACTTACCTCTTTTTGTTTTGAATATGCAGACGGTAAGAGGACTGAATTCATGCAGAAGTACAAAACTGCTACGGAATTCATTGATAAATTCAATTGTGGCAGTAAAGAATTTGAAGCATTGAATGCATTTCTTATAAGCAAAAAAGCCGGCACTCGAATCACAGGAAATGAGAACGGGTTGGGTCACATGATCAAAGCCTTAATTGGAAGAAATCTGTTTGACAAGGACGCTTATTATCCGATCCTGAATAAGAATGACAATTGTATTAAAAAAGCGGTGGAGGTATTGGAAGGGAAAAAAGATAATTCTTAGGACGGGTTTATTTCTATCAAAGGTAAAAATCTTTTATTTCACCACTTCCACAAATCCCTTCAATCGGTGTACATTGTCCTGATTATCTCTTACTGTGATGTACCACATGTACTGCCCTACCTCATCTAAACCTCCTTTTGTTTTTCCTAATCTAGTTATTGAAATCATTAAAGATGATTTTTAGTGAATCATTGACAATTTAGTCATTTCAAAAAAAAAGAAATTACAGATCAAATGCTCTAGAATGAAAAATAAGTACTACGATACAAAATCACTTGAAAATGTTCGTTAGAGTACAATTTGAATAAATTTCATCGTTCACACTTGCTTTTTACGTTTAATTTACTATATTTACTTATCGAAATATTATACAAACGTGTTCCTTAAAAATTCAGATATTAAAAGAACAGTTTCAGGAACTTG
>DAORJH010000251.1:0-4221 GCA_035438925.1 Bacteroidia bacterium
CATCAATTTCTTTTACGATTACTTGTGGCTGGCCCACTTGCAATTCATATCCTTCACGACGCATGGTCTCTATCAATACCGATAAGTGAAGAATACCTCTGCCATAAACTATATAAGAATCAGGCGAACCTGTTTCTTCCACTTTCAATGCAAGATTCTTTTCGAGCTCTTTCATCAAACGATCGCGAAGGTGGCGCGAAGTAACATACTTACCATCTTTTCCGAAGAAAGGAGAGTTGTTAATGGTGAAAAGCATACTCATCGTAGGTTCATCGATATTGATATTCGGCAATCCTTCCGGATTTTCAAAATCTGCAACGGTATCGCCGATCTCAAACCCTTCAATTCCTGTAAATGCACAAATATCTCCTGCGTTTACTTCCGTTACCTTTACTTTTCCTAATCCATCAAAAATAAAAAGTTCTTTTACGCGTGATTTAAGGATCTTTCCGTCCCTTTTTACTACACTAACCGGCATATTTTCCTTGATCGTTCCACGATAAACACGTCCAATTGCAATCCTTCCTATAAAAGAAGAATAATCCAATGAGGTGATCTGTATCTGAAGCGTTCCTTCACGTACAGGTGCATTTGGGATCTTTTCCAAGATCACATCAAGTAAATAAGTTATATCCTGTGTTGGAGTTTTATAATCCGGTCCCATCCATCCCTGCTTGCTCGAACCATAAACGGTAGGAAAATCCAATTGATCTTCGCTTGCTTCCAAATTGAAGAAAAGATCAAATACTGAATCATGAACTTCTTCCGGACGGCAATTCGGCTTATCAACTTTATTGATCACCAATATTGCTTTTTTTCCTGCGCTAATTGCTTTTTGAGTTACAAATCGTGTTTGTGGCATTGGTCCTTCAAATGCATCCACCAATAATAAAACACCATCGGCCATATTCATTACTCGTTCTACTTCACCACCAAAATCGGCGTGACCGGGTGTATCAATGATATTGATCTTCGTTCCTTTGTATTGTACAGAAACATTCTTAGCAAGGATAGTGATCCCTCTCTCTCTTTCAAGATCGTTGTTGTCGAGTATCAACTCTCCGGTTGACTGGTTTTCTCTGAATAATTTACAGGTGTGTAAGATCTTATCTACCAAAGTAGTCTTACCATGGTCAACGTGTGCAATGATCGCAATGTTCTTTATGCTTGACATTTAAATGTTTTAAGGGCGCAAATGTACAAAATTTTTAACGTAATCTGCTTATAATTAAGCCTCAAAGCAAGGATTTAAAGGAATAATCATCACATATTACGGGTTAAAATTGCATGTTCATCAATAATTGGCGATTTTTAATTAATATTAAGATCCCTGAACTAGTATGAAAATTGCATTAAAGCTTACGATTACCTTTTTTATAATCGCCATCGTTTCCATGCTGGTGACAGGTACGATCAGTTATGTAAATGCAAAGGAAACTTTAAAAGAAGAATCTTTCAATAAACTTATTGCCGTGAGAGAAATGAAGGCAACACAGCTTACTTCCTATTTTTCACAGATAAAAGATCAGCTCATTGCACTTGCAGAAGACCCTTTTATTGCTGATGCCATGAATGGTTTCAAGAAGGGCTACTATAGTATTACGGACGAACTGAATAAACCGGGTTTACTAACGAGTTCTGCAGCCCACATCAATGATTACATCGATACTGCTTTCACTCCTTTTCTTGACAAGAATGGGATTTCTGTAAATCCTAAAAGTGTCTTTTCAAGAGAACCGAATACTATCGTTTTACAAGATTATTATCTTGCCTCTAATCCATACGAACTTGGCAAAAAACACTTGCTCGATTCCATTCCTGCAAAATGCACCTACAATAAAGTTCACAAAAAATACCATCCTATTATTCGGAGTTTTCTGGAGAGATTTGGCTATTATGATGTCTTTTTGGTTGATGAACATGGAGCCGTTGTGTATACCGTTTATAAGGAAACAGATTTCGCTTCTTCATTAACAGAAGGTCCATTTGTAAATACCAATCTGGCCCTTTGTTTTAAAAAAGCATTGCACCTTGGAGTACGTAATGAGGCTGCTTTGGTGGACTTTAGTGAATACCTTCCTTCCTATAATGCACATGCTTCCTTTATGGGCACTCCTATCTATGAGAAAGACAAGATCATTGGAGTTCTGATCTTTCAAATGCCGATCGATAATATCAATAAGATCATGACCAGTGATAAGGAATGGGAAAAAGTAGGATTGGGCAAGACAGGTGAAACGTACATTGTAGGAGAAAACTTCACACTGAGAAATCAATCCCGTTTTTTGATCGAAGATAGCACCAACTATTTTAAAATGTTAAAGAGTATTGGTACGCCCAGAGTAGTTATTTCTAAGATCAGAAATTTCAATAGTTCTGTTGGTTTGCAAGAAGTAAAGACACTTGGAACAAATGAAGCATTGAAAGGTCATTCGAATAGTTTGCTCATCAAAGATTATCGGGGCGTTTCCGTTCTATCGGCATTTAAACCCTTGAGTATTTTTGGAATGAATTGGGTCATCATGAGTGAGATCGATGAAGAAGAGGCCTTTTCATCCACCGAAACCTTAAAAATGACCATCATCAAAGCCTTTTTCATTTTACTGGTTTTAATGCTCGTCTCTTCCGTTATCGTTTCTCGTCAGATCACAAAGCCACTTAAAGTTCTTGAGAATGACGCTGTAGAATTATCGAAAGGAAATCTGGATATCCATATCAATGTTGAGCGAAGCGATGAGATCGGCTCGCTGGCAGATAGTTTCAGAGCTATGCAACGATCATTAAGCGATTTGATCCACGGCCTAGAGCATAAAGTAAAAGAACGTACGGCTGAAGTGCAGAACCAGAATAATATCATTCTTCATAAACAAAAGGAACATATTGACAGCTTGAATTACGCGAAGAGAATTCAACAAACCTTGCTGGCTTCAGACAAATTTTTGACTAAATATTTACCAGAGCATTTTCTGCTTTTTAAACCGAAGGATATTGTGAGTGGAGATTTTTATTGGGCTGCTAAAAATGATAGTTATTTTTATCTGGCAGTTTGCGACAGTACAGGCCATGGTGTTCCAGGTGCTTTCATGAGTTTGTTGAACATGGCTTTTCTGAACGAAGCAGTGAACATGCGCAATATTCAGGAACCTCATAAGATAATGAGTTTTGTGAGGGAACGTTTAATCACCAATCTTTCAAAAGACGGCAGACAAGACGGAATGGATGGCGTGATTTTGTGTAAGAACTTGAAAACAGGTGAATTTACGTATGCCGCAGCACACAATGCCCCTGTTATTATCAGTGGCGATCAGATCATTGAAGGAGAAGCGGATAAAATGCCAATAGGAAAAGGGATAAGGGATGAAGAATTCAAATTACATGTTGTGAATGCAAAGCCGGGAGATATCCTGGTTGTTTATACAGATGGCTACGCGGATCAGTTTGGAGGACCGAAAGGAAAGAAGATGATGTATAAACCATTGAAAGAAAAACTGAAACAATTCAGCACATTGCCACTTTCAGATCAAAAACAAAATCTGGACTCTTTCTTTGAAGAATGGCGAGGTGATCAGGAGCAGGTTGACGACATCTGCATGATTGGAATAAAAATTTGAGCAGATGGAGGAAATCCCGAGTGAATTTCAGCAATCTATTATTCGAACCTCGGGATTGATGACATTTGTATGATAATTATTAAAATCTAAATGGATTGTTGATCCTATGAAAGAGTGATATAAAACTCTTTCTTAGATCACATTACCACTTGAATTCTTTCACAACATCTACAAAGAACTTCACTTTTCCTTTATCAAGATCGGGATACAACCCATGACCTAAATTACAGATATAATTCTTTTTTCCGAATTGATTCAACATTGCTGTTGTCTCTGCAATGATCTTTTTCTCATCGGCATAAAGTAAACAAGGATCTGCATTTCCCTGAAGTGTTTTGTTTCCGGTTTCCTTTCGAGCGTTTAGAGGATCGATCGTCCAGTCTAATCCAATAGCACTACACTTGGTTTCAGCGATCTTTGCAATTGCATAATGTGCGTCCTTTGCAAAAACAGTAACAGGTACAAGTGGAGATAATGCATCGCAGATCATCGAAATGTATTTCAGTGAAAATTCATAATACATCTTTTCACTTAATACACCCGCCCAGGAGTCGAATATTTGAAGCAGATCAGCGCCGGCACTCACCTGCCCTTTTAAATAATTGATCGA
>DAORJH010000252.1:0-4206 GCA_035438925.1 Bacteroidia bacterium
CATCTATGGATCTTGCGGCAAAACAGTGCAACACGATCAAGAACTATTTCCTGAAAAAGGGAATAGCGCCAGCTAGATTGAAACTTTCTCCCAAAGGCAAATCTTCTCCTCGTAAAAAGTGCCAGGGAGCCTGCACCGAAGAGGATCACAAAGCCAATCGCAGAACCGAATTCGTCGTTTATAAAAACTGACAATTTTTCCATTTATTTCTTCTGGCAAGGATATTGCTTTATACCTTTGAAAAGTAGTAAAAAAGCATTCTAACATGAGCGATATAGAGAAGCCAGAGATAGATGGTAATCAACAAGAGAATACCAATGGACAGAACACTGACATAAAGGCTGAAAACAAGGACAATTCTGCCGAAAAAGCAGTGGAAGAACCTGCGTCTGATAATAACGGTGGGTGGGAAGCGAAAGCGGCCGAAATGAATGATAAATACCTTCGTTTGTATTCGGAATTCGATAATTATCGCAAGCGAACCATCAAGGAAAAAGCCGATATCATCAAAACAGCCGGTGAAGATGTTTTCAAAGCCTTACTTCCGGTCATTGACGATTTTGACCGTGCCGTAAAAGCGAATGAGAAGATCGATGATATTCAGTCCATCAAAGAGGGATTGATCTTGATCCATAATAAACTAAAGAATACCATACAGCAAAAAGGATTGACTGCTTTTGAATGCACAGGTACTCCTTTTGATGCAGATGTGATGGAAGCTATTACGCATATTCCTGCTACAGATGAATCGCAAAAAGGAATGGTTGTGGATGAAGTAGAAAAAGGATATAAACTTGGAGATAAAGTGATCCGTTTTGCAAAAGTGATCATTGCACAGTAAACATATGGCAAAGAGAGATTATTACGAAATACTGGGAGTGCAAAAAGGAGCTTCTGATGACGATATTAAAAAAGCATATCGCAAACTCGCTATTAAATACCATCCGGATAAAAATCCGGATGATAAAGCAGCGGAAGAGAAATTCAAAGAAGCTGCGGAAGCGTACGAGGTACTAAGCAATGCTGAGAAAAAACAGAGATACGATCAGTTCGGTCATGCCGGAGTGAATGGAGGAGCAGGAGGTTTTAGTGGTAGTGGTGGAATGAATATGGACGATATCTTCAGTCAGTTCGGAGATATTTTTGGTGGTGCATTCGGATTTGGTGGTGGAAATGGTGGCAGTCGCGGCGGAAGAAGAGTGAATCGCGGAAGTAATTTGCGCGTAAAAGTAAAATTGAATTTAAGTGAAGTTGCCAATGGAGTAGAGAAGAAGATCAAAGTAAATAAGTTCGTAGGTTGTAAGACTTGTAATGGAAGTGGGGCTAAGAACGGTCAGTACGATACTTGTAAGCAATGTAACGGAAGTGGTGTGATCACAAGGGTACAGCAAACGATACTGGGCGCTATGCAAACCCAAACAGCTTGTAATGGTTGTGGAGGAGAGGGCAGGATCATTCGCGATAAGTGCAATACCTGTCATGGCGATGGTGTGGTTAGAAATGAAGAAGTGATCAGCATCAATATTCCGGCCGGTGTTGCAGATGGAATGCAATTAAGCATGAGTGGAAAGGGAAATGCAGCGCCTAGAGGAGGAATAAATGGTGATCTGTTGATCGTAATTGAAGAAGAAGAACATCCTTTACTGAAACGGGAAGGCAATCATCTTATCTATAGTTTAAGTATCAGTATTCCAAATGCTGTATTAGGAACTTCGGTTGAGATCCCGACAGTTGATGCAAAGGTTAAGATCAAGATCGAACCCGGAACACAAGCCGGAAAAGTTCTTCGTTTAAAAGGAAAAGGATTGCAGGATGTGAACGGTTATGGTAAAGGGGATCTCCTGGTCGAAATAAGTGTATTCACTCCATCCAACATTAGTAATGAGGAAAAGAAAATGATGGAACAATTACGCGATTCCAAGAATTTTGAACCGAATCCAAATAAAAGGGAAAAAGGATTTTTCGATCGCATGAAAGAGTATTTTGATTGATAGAAATACTCTTATAGAAAGAGAATAAAAATTAGCGCTTATTTTCTTTTCGTTTTCTTTACCGGTTTTGCTTTCTTCACAACCTTCTTTACAGTTTTTGCTTTCTTGGCAACAGGCTTAGCGCTTTCTTTCTTCGCTTTAGCTACTTTCGCTTTTTTGCTGTCCTTTTTAATGCGAATGGTTTGTGTTCTATCCGGACCAACAGAAACAATGCTGATCCTGGTTCCTGTTGCTTTTTCAATGAAGCGAACATAATCCATCAAGGCTTTAGGCAACTCACTTTGTTTTTTGATCCCAGTAAGATCACAGTTCCATCCTTTTAAGCTCGTAGTAACAGTTTGCAGGTATTTCGGGTCAATATTGTAAGGAAGATAGTCGATCTTCTCACCATTGTAAATGTAATGAGTGCAGACTTCAATATTTTCAAAATCGCTTAGCACATCGGCCTTCATCATCATCAATTCCGTAACTCCATTGACCATGATCGCATAATTTAAAGCAGGAATATCCAGCCAGCCTGTTCTTCTTGCCCTTCCTGTTGTGCTACCAAATTCTCTTCCTATCTGTCTGATCTTTTCTCCGGTTTCATTTTCCAGCTCAGTTGGAAAAGGCCCGCTTCCCACACGTGTGCAATAAGCTTTGAAAATACCGATCACATTCCCAATTCTGTTAGGTGCAATTCCCAATCCGTTACAAGCTCCGGCACAAATTGTGTTACTGCTGGTAACAAAAGGGTAAGATCCAAAATCAATATCCAGTAAACTTCCCTGTGCTCCTTCTGCCAATACTTTTTTACCTCCAATAAGGGCTTTGTTGATGTAATGTTCTGTATCTGCGAATTTCAATTCTTTCAAAGACTCAATTGCATCGAACCATGCCGGCTCTAATTCAGAAAGATTGTATTCAAATTGATGATAAGCCAATAATTGTTTGTGTTTTTCAACCAAGGTATTGTACTTTTCTCTGAATTCTTTTGTTTCAATATCTCCAATACGTAAACCGTTCCTGCCGGTCTTGTCCATATAGGTCGGACCAATTCCTTTTAAAGTAGAACCGATCTTGTTCTTTCCTTTTGAAGCTTCACTCGCCGCGTCCAATATGCGATGCGTTGGTAAAATAAGGTGAGCTCTTTTAGAAAGTATAAGCTTGGCACTTACATCTACTCCCAATGCCTTGAGTGCATCAATTTCTTTTTTAAAGATAACAGGGTCTATCACCACTCCGTTACCAATGACATTCACTGCCGTTGGATGAAAGATCCCGCTTGGAATGGTATGAAGAACATGTTTTATTCCGTTAAACTCTAGCGTGTGTCCCGCATTCGGACCACCCTGAAATCTTGCAATGATATTGTAAGAAGGAGTTAAAACGTCTACGATCTTTCCTTTTCCCTCATCACCCCATTGTAGACCCAAAAGTACATCTGCTTTGCTCATAAGAAATATTAAAGAACAAAAGTATTATAATTGAAGTATTGACATTATTATTTTAATAACATTTTAGAAACACTTTGCGTAAATTTTCATTTGAGAAATCTCAGGGCAATTACTACATTTAAGCAATGCAAAAGATCACCATTGCCATAGACGGATATAGCAGTACGGGAAAAAGTACCTTGGCCAGGGCATTGGCGCAAAAATTGAATTACAGTTATGTGGATACAGGGGCCATGTACCGAGCTGTAACTTTGTATGCTATTCGCAACGGAATAATAAACGAAGAGTTTGTTTTAGACACTGAGAAGCTCATCAAAGCATTGGATAATATTGAACTGAATTTCAAATACGACCAAACTCATAAAACATCGGTTACTTTGTTAAATGGGGAAGATGTGGAGAAGTATATCCGTACCATGGAGATCAGTAATAATGTAAGTCGCGTAAGTTCCATCAAAGAAGTAAGAGAGAAAATGATCGCTATCCAGCGAGGTTTGGGGAAGAAAAAGGCCGTGGTGATGGATGGAAGGGATATTGGAACGAATGTTTTTCCGAATGCTGAATTGAAATTATTCATGACAGCAGATACGGATGTGAGGGCTCAAAGAAGACATGATGAAATGAGCAGTAAAGGACAGATCTATAGCATGGAAGAAGTGAAGAAGAATTTAGTCGAGAGGGATCATGCCGATACAACAAGAAAAGAAAATCCATTGACGAAAGCTGAAGATGCCGTTGTATTAGATAATACAGAGTTAACGAAAGAAGAACAATTGGAA
>DAORJH010000253.1:0-4201 GCA_035438925.1 Bacteroidia bacterium
GAACCGGATTTGAATATCTGGCTGAAAAATTAAAAGCGGAAGATATTGTTGTTACCATTGAAGGTGATAATACTTCAAGGATAAGCACACTGAAGATCATGCTCGGAAGAATAACTCGTGAGAATGTAGATGTTGCTTTTGCATCTGTTCACGCCTACGGTGGTGGCATCGTCAATACAGCTGGCTGGAAGATCATTGCAAGTCATTTGAGCAGTGGTCTGACCAAGATCTTTCTTAACATTCGAGGTATACACACTTTCACCTCTTTCTTTAGAGCTTATCAGGGATATGTGATACTCACACTACAAAAATCGTATGGAAAAAGGATTCTTGAGTTCCCCGGATTTGAATGCATGATAGAATTATTAAAAAAGATCATCATTCATCGCTATTCCATCAGTGAAGTTCCAATGAATCTTGATACGTCCATGAGAAAAGGGAAAAGTAAACTAAAGGCATTCAAAACAGCACGAAAATATTTTTCTGTATTCTACGTTGCAAAGAAATGGGAAAAAGTTCACGTGCCTGATAAAAAACAATAAAGAAAATGATCGTCATTATAGATTATGGAGTAGGCAATCTTGCATCGGTACAAAACATGTTTCGAAAGGTCGGCGCACCGGATGTTCATGTTTCGGGCGATGAAAAGATCATAGCAAAGGCCGACAAGATCCTGTTACCCGGCGTTGGTGCCTTTGATGCAGGAATGAATAACCTGGAAAAGACCGGGCTGATCCCGGTATTGAATCAGAAAGCATTGATCGAAAAGGTACCTGTACTTGGAATTTGTCTGGGCATGCAGATGATGACCAAGAAAAGCGAAGAAGGTACTAAAGCAGGATTGGGATGGATCGATGCGGAAACGATAAAATTCAGACCAGATCCTTCATTGAATTTAAAGGTGCCGAACATGGGATGGAATTATATAAAAGTCCTGAGAGAAAATCCACTCGTAGAAATGAATTCCAAAAGCAGATTCTACTTTGTGCATTCGTATTATGTAAAGTGCATTGACGAATCTCAGTCACTCGCAACAAGTAATTTTGGAATAGACTTTACATGTATGGTCAACAAAGGAAATATTTACGGAGCACAGTTTCATCCCGAAAAAAGTCTGAAGTTCGGAATGAAGGTGCTTGATAATTTTGCAAAGATCTGATATGGCACTAAAAAGGATCATACCCTGTTTATTATATGATGGTAGCGGACTGGTAAAGACCGTTAGGTTCAAAAACCCTTCTTACATTGGTGATCCCATCAATGCAATCAAGATCTATAATGACAAAGAGGTTGATGAGCTCATTCTGATAGACATCAATGCCTCCAGGCAAAAACGCAAACCTAATTTTGATAAAATAGCAGATATGGCGGGTGAAGCCTTCATGCCCTTTGCCTATGGAGGAGGCGTGAAATCCTATGATGATTTCGCACGCTTGTTTAAACTTGGAATTGAAAAAGTGATCGTGAATTCACTCATTCAGGAAGATCCAGAAGTGATCAAGAAAGTAATAGCAGATTACGGAGCACAGGCTGTTGTTGCTTGTATTGACATTAAGAAGCCGATCTTCGGTGCAAAATCTCCTACCTCTTATTTAGGTCATAAAATTAAACAGAACTGCATTGAGTACGCACTCTATCTTGCCAATGAACTTGGTGTTGGTGAACTTATGGTTCAAAGCATGGATAATGATGGAACATGGGAAGGTTATGACAATGAGATCACCGAAGCCATCGTGAAAGCAGTTAGCATACCTGTGATCGCATGTGGCGGATGTGGAAATACAGATCATCTGAAAGAGATCCTATACAAAAGAAATGCACAGGCAGCTGCGATAGGCAGCATGGCCGTTTACAGTAAAAAAGGAATGGGAGTACTCATCAACTTTCCAAGCCGGCAATCCGTAATACAAGAATCTTAGTGGTAAACAATAACAATACGGAAGAACAAGACTGGGATATTATCATTCAACCCAGATCTCCTTTATTTCACCTGAACTTAAAAGAGGTATGGAAGTATAAGGATCTTATTCTTCTCATGGTAAAAAGAGATCTTACGGCGATCTACAAACAATCGATACTGGGTCCGGTATGGATGTTCATTCAGCCGATCTTTACCACATTGATCTATACATTTACATTTGGACAGGCGAATCTCTCTACCGATCAGATACCTCCTATTTTGTTCTACTTATTAGGACAAACATTCTGGAATTACTTTGCTGATTGTCTCAACAAAACATCAAGTACCTTCATTGCAAATGCTGCCGTTTTCGGAAAGGTATATTTTCCACGACTTGTCATGCCTTTATCCATTGTGATCTCTAACCTGATCAAACTTGGCATACAGATCCTTTTGCTGACCGTGGTCTATATCTATTATTATACCAGAACAGATAACTTACAACCTCAGTGGCATTTACTACTTCTTCTGCCATTCTTTATTGCCATGCTCGGGCTACTTGGTTTAAGTATTGGAATTCTATTTTCTTCTGTAACTACAAAATACAGGGACTTCACTTTTCTACTTTCATTTGCTGTTCAATTGCTAATGTTTTTAAGTTGTGTTGTTTTTCCTGCATCCATGTTTACAGGAAAATATGAAACTTTGATCTGGCTAAATCCGGTTACAAGTTATCTGGAAGGAATAAAATATATCCTAACCGGACATGGAATATTCGATTCATCACATTTAATTCAGTCTTGCATCATCACTTTTCTACTATTTCTAATTTCCATCATCATTTTCAACCGAACTGAAAAATCCTTCATGGATACCGTGTAATGGCCAAAACAGTAATCGAAATAACAGATCTAGGCAAGCAATACCGATTAGGCCAAGTGGGTACAACTACATTAATGGCCGACTTTAAAAGATGGCAGTACCGTATACGTGGTAAAGAAGATCCCTTTCTTAAGATCGGCGAAGAGAATGATCGTTCGAAAAAAGGAGAATCTGAATACGTTTGGGCCTTAAAGAACATTAACTTTTCTGTTCAGCAGGGAGAAGTACTTGGAATCATTGGGAAGAATGGTGCCGGAAAATCTACATTACTGAAGATCCTTTCAAGAACCACTTCTCCATCTGTCGGACAATACAAGATCAAAGGAAGAGTTGCCAGTTTACTCGAAGTAGGGACAGGTTTTCATCCTGATCTCACCGGAAGAGAAAATGTTTATCTGAACGGCGCAATCCTTGGAATGACGAAGAACGAGATCAAAAATAATTTTGACGAGATCGTTGATTTCAGTGGTGTTGAACGATACATTGATACGCCTGTAAAACGCTATTCTTCCGGCATGTATGTTCGTTTGGCTTTTGCAGTGGCAGCGCACTTAAATCCTGAGATATTAATTGTAGACGAAGTACTTGCCGTTGGGGATCAGGAATTTCAAGACAAATGTATCGGAAAAATGAAGGACGTTAGTGGAAAAGGAAAAACCGTTCTTTTCGTTAGTCATAATATGAATGCGGTCAAAACACTTTGTACCCGTGCCCTGTTCTTGAAAAATGGTCAAATGAAAGAAATTGGTCCTGTTAAAAGCATTGTCGACTCCTACCTTTTTGAAGGCGTGACGAACAGAGCCATCAGAGAATTTGGCGATAAAGAATATACGATTGAAAATTTTTGCACCATGCATTCCATCAAGATCTGTGACAGTTCACAGAATTACAGATCAGAATTTGATGTGACGGAATCGATATTCATTGAAATGGAATATACAGTTCATGTTAAAAAATATTGTTTCACTGCGCATTTGTATGTGAAGAATTCAATGGGAGAAGTTCTGTTTGTTGCCATTGATAACAAATACTCGCCCTATTCTACTTCACCCCAACCCGAAGGCAGATACAAAGAAGTTGCGGCCATTGATAAGAATTTCTTTAACGAAGGAAACTATTCTATTGACGCCTTGATCTGTAGCTTTCCAACAACGGTTGAAGGTAAATTTTGTGTTGCCGACAATGCATTGGCTTTTGTTGTAACAGATAAGAATTCAGAAACAGGATCACGAGGGAACTGGAACAGAGAATGGCCAACCTCCCTCGTTCGTCCGGATTTTAAATGGGAAATCAAGAAGATCCAATGATCAAGTTAGCTTTATATGGTGATTCTTTAGCTTGCCCCAGACAGAATGTGGTCAGGTCAGATGAACGCTATTTTGCATTGATTGAAACTTTCATAAGAGAAAAACACAAATC
>DAORJH010000254.1:0-4199 GCA_035438925.1 Bacteroidia bacterium
ACAGGGGAGAGGTTTATCAGGTAATGAATACCATTGTGGAGATCATCAAAAATTACATGAAAGAGCATCCCAAAGTGAATATCTATGAATTCAATGCCGTTGGTCGGGAGAATGAAGATGAGAGCGCGGAAAATGCGCGCATGGTACTTTACAAAAGATTTTTACCGAAAATTTTCGAAGATGGATGGAAATTCAAGATCGACGGTAATTTTGCATTGGTAACGAAAGGTTAATAGCAGAGAACTGTAACCCCTTCCTTCTTATTCGTTATACAATCCTAAACAGTTTTGAAATTTCCTTAAATTGAATTAAATTCGATTGATCAATTTATGAAAACCTATTCAGTAGAAGCTATCAATCATTTCACTACACATTGCCTGAAAGATGTGGGTGGATTCAATTGGCTCATGAACAATAATCACAGGGAATTACTGGCTGTTCTGGATGCCATTCGGGATGATAAGAAAGCATTTCAGTACTTATTGGATGGTAAGCATTTCGTACTTGCCGCTTTTGTGAATTCTATCTGGGAAGATCAGAAAGCATTCAAATTCTTAATGGATGCTAAAGCATACGATTGGGCAGCATCAGCCAATATCATCAATGGTGATGAGAAAGCAGAAGCAGCGCTTAAAAGAGCGGGTAAGGATCATTTCATAAGACTGGCACATGCCATTCAGAGCAGAATTCATGAAGACGGAGACAGGGCGACGAGTCCGATGGGAGTGATGAAGAATATTTTTGATTTCAAAAAAGCATTCAAGAAAGAATGAGGATCATTGATTCTATTCCTCATGCTGCAATGACGATCAGCATCTTTCTGATGAACAACAAGTACATTGTCAAGTTCGAAGCAGGTCCAATGGAACAAAGCTTTAAATTTCCTGTTGATGAAGTAGGAGGAACAGAGGCCTTGAAGCAATTGATCACCGATGAATTTCTTGATAAAACACTTATCCGTTTCAAGGAAATGTTTTTGCTTTACAAGGACTTGAAATAAATCTTCGCTTTACTTGAAGAATAGTTCCTTCGTCAGTACGCTAATACCCACGATAAGAGTAAACCATCCAAATGCAGGCTTGAGTTTTTTCGATGAGACTTTTTTAGAGAGCATGCTTCCAATGAGTATCCCGACTATTGAAATTGCAGAAAGTATTCCAAGTAATTGCCAATCGATCACCTGATCTTTGATGTTTCCTGTAAAACCCACCAACGAGTTTAAGGCAATAATGGTCAGTGAGGTGCCGATCGCTTTCTTGAATTTCAATTTCATGAAGGACATTAGCACGGGTACAATGATGAAACCACCACCTGCGCCAACAAATCCGGTAAGAAGACCAACCAATAATCCTAATAGAACGATAAAGGGAATGCCAAAGGGACTTCTGCTGAATTCAAGCCATTTGGTGTCACTCGCCAGGTTTGGTTTCCTCTTCTTGATCATATTGTATGCAGAGGAAAGCATCAAAACAGCGAAGAGGATCAATATAATGGAGTTTTTAGTGATAAGGGAGCCAAAGACATGGATCGTCTCAGGAAAGGCTGGTAAAATGAATTTTCGAGTACAAAATACGGATACCACGGAAGCAATGGCAAACTGAAGAATGGCTTCTCCGCTTATTTCACCATTCCTGAGATAGGTGATCGCCCCAATGAGTGAAGTAATACCAATAATGAAAAGTGAATAGGTCGTAGCGGATTGCGATTCTATTCCATTGACATAAACCAATACCGGTACACCAAGTATTGAACCACCACCACCTATCATGCCCATGATAAGTCCGATCAATAAAAAGCAGATATAGGTTAGCCAGTTCAGTTTTTTTGTAAGGCTGGTTTAATGGCTAATTCATTGAATTGTTCTTCGCTGATCTCGCTTGGAGCGTCGATCATTACATCTCTTCCGGAATTGTTCTTTGGAAAGGCAATAAAATCACGAATACTTTCTGCACCACCGAATAATGAACATAAACGATCGAATCCAAAAGCAATTCCACCATGTGGCGGCGCTCCGTATTCGAAAGCCTGCATCAAGAAACCGAATTGTTTTTGCGCTTCTTCATTGGTAAATCCAAGTGTTTTGAACATTTTGGCCTGAAGGTCTTTATTGAAGATACGTATACTTCCTCCACCCACTTCAACTCCATTGATCACCATGTCGTATGCATTCGCTCTTACTGCGCCCGGATCGGAATCCAATAAAGAAATGTCCTCAGGTTTTGGCGAAGTAAAAGGATGATGCTTCGCATGCCATCTTCCTGCAAGAGATGCAAGCAAGTTGGGATCTCCTTCATTCCATTCGAGTAATGGAAAATCTATCACCCAAAGACAGGAAAATTTATCTTTATCTCTTGCGCCAATTCTTGTTCCCATTTCTAAACGAAGTTCGCTCATTGCTTTTCTGATCTTATCATCTTTTCCGGCCATGACCAAAATGAGATCACCGGCAGAAGAGCCACAGGCTTCACTCCATTTCTTCAGTTCAGTTTCATCGTAGAATTTGTCTACACTTGATTTAATTGTACCATCTGAGTTGTGTCTGGCATAGATCAACCCTGTTGCTCCTAATTGTGGACGTTTTACCCATTCAGTAAGTTCATCGAGTTGTTTCCTTGTATATTCAGCGCATCCTTTCACGCAAATGGCAAGTACTGTTTCTGCATCATCAAAAACCTTGAAATTCTTTCCCTTTACCAAGGAAGTTAAATCCACCAGTTTCATCTCGAAACGGGTGTCCGGTTTGTCATTCCCGTAATATTTCATTGCATCTGCATAGGTCATTCGTGGCATTGCAGGAATGTCAACATTCTTTATTTTTTTGAAAAGGTATTTTACCAATCCTTCAAATGTTTGTAATATATCTTCCTGCTCAATAAAACTCATTTCGCAGTCTATTTGCGTGAATTCAGGTTGCCTGTCTGCCCTGAGATCTTCATCCCTGAAACATTTCACGATCTGGTAATAGCGGTCAAATCCACTTACCATTAAAAGTTGTTTGAATGTTTGAGGCGACTGAGGAAGTGCATAGAACTGTCCTTGATTCATTCGACTCGGCACAACAAAATCTCTAGCTCCTTCCGGTGTGGATTTGATCAATACCGGTGTTTCCACTTCAATGAACATTTCTTTATCCAGATAGTTTCTTGTCTCCAATGCCATGCGATGACGTAGTTCTAAATTCTTACGCACGGCATTCCTTCTCAGGTCGAGATAACGGAATTTCATTCTCAATTCATCACCACCGTCGGTTTCATCTTCAATGGTGAAAGGTGGAGTGAGTGATGTATTTAATATTTCAATGTTTTGAAGTTTGATCTCAATTTCACCGGTTGGGATATTCTTGTTCTTACTTTCTCTTTCAATTACGATTCCACTAGCCTTTAATACCATTTCTCTTCCAAATCCTTCCTGTCCCAGTGTTTTGCTGTTCTCATCATCTCCTAAAAAGACAAGCTGAGTAATTCCGTAACGGTCTCTCAGGTCAATAAAAGTTGCACCTCCCAGTTTTCTGGTCTTCTGTACCCAACCACAAAGGGTCACAGTCTTGTTCACGTCGCTGATTCTTAATTCGCCGCAAGTATGAGTTCGTAGCATAATGTTTAAAAGCTTAAAGTTATTGAAAAAAGGCGAATTTGGGGATAAAACAATTGATCTTTTTAAGAGGAAAAGGGTGGGTGGAATGAAATTAGAATTCCAGTTTTAAGCCGAAAAGAAATCCATTCCTGATCGTTCCATCGGGCATATAGCCTAAAACGTATTCGAGACGAATAAAACGGAACAACTTTTCGATGCCGAAATTCAATTCGTAGTACTGACTTAGTTTTTCATTGAATAAAAAATGAGCACCTGCAACTTCCTGTATCTTTAGTTTTTTAAGCAAGGGGATCTTATTAATGATAAATCCATTGAAGTGGTGCTCTGCATGGGCTTCTGCGAACCATTCAGAGGAAGAATAGGTGTAATAGGGCAGTAGTCGATAACTTGCGAGGTAATCACTGGTAATCATAAGGGTTTGATTGCCCAGAAAATGTCTGTAATCAGTAAAAGGCAGGTTCTTGTGCGAAATGAAATAACCTGCTTTGAAATTGTAAGAAAGAACTCCGAATAGACCAAGTCGGATGCGATCATTTATTCCCCCCAATACCAGGTCATAATCTGTTGTTGAATTCAGGTAAGGCAATGCTTTTTTATAGGTAATG
>DAORJH010000255.1:0-4175 GCA_035438925.1 Bacteroidia bacterium
GGAGAACGAATGCTATATACTGAACAACAAAAGTATCTATCAACTGACTTACCACTGTGCTTCCGGTTGCTCTTAGCCAGATCATTTTACCTCCGGTTTTGTTTCTGAAAAGCCAGAAAATGTACACATCAATTAATTGTGAGGTAAGAAAAGCAGTGATGCTCCCGACAATGATCCATTGACTTTGTCCGAATACCGTCTTAAAAACACTGTCGTCAACAGGACTAAAATTAACCGCAGGCAATTCGATTGCGATGCTCAATAATACAAATGTGTAGATGATCAGTCCAACTGTTATGTACGTTAGTTTTCTGACCCCGTTTTTTCCGTAATGTTCATTGATGAGATCGGTAAGAATAAAAACGACGGGCCATAGAATTATACCAATGCTTTGCGTAAAGATCCCGAAGAACTGAACAAGCTTGCCGCCGATCAATTCGGCAACAATTGCATTGGTCACAAAGAATCCAGCTAGGACCATAAAGACCAGATCTTTTCTTTTACTGAAGTCCATTTATTTTTTTAGCAGAAAAAAGGAACTGATGCAAACGATCAAACTGATAAGGATGTTGAGGATCATCCAAAGGTATTGCTGTTGTTTGAGAAGCAAAAAAGTTTCATAACCAAAAGTAGAAAAGGTGCTAAGGCCTCCGCAAAGCCCAGTAAGCAATAAGAGTTTCAATGAATTTTCCTGACTTTTATTGAGGATGAAATTAAGTATGAAAGCGAAAATAATACACGCGATAACATTGGAAACAAGAGTGGCAACAGGAAGCTTAAGGCTGCTGTTTTGAAATCCAAGTCCGATCATGTATCGTAACACAGAACCAATTCCCCCTCCCAGAAATACCAAAAGAAAATTCATGAGATCAAAATTACGAAAATTAAAATGATAGTTTAGTTATGAAAGAAGTGAATTATACAGCGTGTTAAAGTATATCAGAGACGCAAACTATTTATTGAACACTTTGAATTCAACACGTCTGTTCTGTTGCATTTCTTCATCATTGCATTGCTTGCTTTCGCAGTTCACTACAGGGTCGCTGGCACCTTTGCCGGTACTCAAAAGGATCTGCTTTTCATCAATTCCTTCTGTTCTCAAATACCTCATCACTTTTTTCGCACGTTTAGCTGAAAGTTTTCTGTTGTGTGCTTCTGTTCCTTTGGCATCTGTGTAACCTGTTATTTCCACATGCAGACTTGGGTATTTTTTCATGACAATTACATTCGTTTTAAGAATTGAATTTGCTTCATCCTTCAGATTGCTGCTGTCAAAATCAAAAAGAATGGCTCTTGTATCAAATCCTAAAGTTTTGAGTTGGTCTTTTGTCAATTCTCCTTTCATATTCTTAAGATCTACTACATCCGAATTAGAAGGAGGAACAATTACAACATCATTTCTTTCAAATATATTTTCAATACTGCTGCAGGCAACAATAGGGGCAAAGCAAGTGTCGCAATACACGATGAATTTGGCGCTTACATTGTATTTTCCTTTTTCCTTATAATCATTTGTGAGCGAAAATAATTCAGAAGTAACCTTGTTCTCATTTATCTTCCATTCTGAGGCCAACACTTTATAATGTTCAGATACATTTGCTTTCACTGTATTGCTGAAGTCGGATGCGTCTGTATCTTCTATCTTCAAGCTAAGGACGTTTGTGCCGGGTGTACAATCTTGTTTCAGATTAGTAAGGTAATTGATCTTATAAATATCCATATCGCCATATCCTCCGCTTCTTGAAGAAGAGAAATAGCCGTTGGCCTCACTTCCGTCAAGAACAAGAAAAATGTCATGACCTGGGGAGTTTACTGGCTGTCCTAAATTCTCCGGTTTACTCCATTTTCCATCGATCCATTTGCATTTATAGATGTCAAAATTTCCAAAGCCTTGGTGTCCGTTACTGGCAAAGTAAAGTGTATTTCCGTCATCAGTTACAAAAGGAGCGTCTTCATCAAATTCTGTATTGATATCACTCCCAATATTTTCAGGAGTTCCCCATTGACCATCGCTTCCTCTAACAGCCTTGTAAATATCCAATCCTCCTTTACCACCTTTGCCTTCACTTGTAAAGTAAAGTGATTTTCCATCCTTCGTTAAAAAAGCATGATTCTGGTAATAATCATAATTCACTGTCTTTAAGAGCTTGGTAGGTTTCTTCGTTTCGGTTTCATTCATCTTTATTTCATAAATCTTATTATCATGAAATGTGAATAGAATACTTCCGTCAGGACTCATGGAGACAACGGATTCGTGTTGTTTTTTGAATTTGGACCTTGAAAAATGATCCGGCAAAGTATATCTCCTTGGTGTTTGCATGCCGCTGTTTTCAATCTTGGAAATGTACATGCTTTCAAAATACTTACCATCGAGATAACTTAATTGTTCGTTGGAATCATCTTTTCTTCTGGAAGTGAAAATGAGTTCATTTTTAGGAGTAAGAACGGGAACATATTCGGGCATATCCGAATTCACATTCGATCCGGCATTCACAATATAAAGATCTTTCGAAAGTGGGTTAGAACGGTTGCGTATCGCATAATTGCAATCTCCTTTTCTCTTTTGTATATCTTTCATTACATCAATTTCGTCGTCAGGATCAGTATATCCGTCGAGTGAATTGAAGTATTCAAGTGCTTTCTCAAACTCTCCGTTATGCTGATAACATTTCGCGAGGGCATAGATAAGTGCTGGAACCGTATCTTTTGATGAGATCGTATAGGCTTTTTCAAGAAAAGGTTGTGCTTCGGTATAATTGGCAAGCAACTCTGAAAGAAGGAGTCCCATACCCAGATTTGCTTTGAAGCTGGTAGGATATTTTTCTACGGCTTGTTTATAAGTGAGTTTTGCTTCTTTGAGATTGCCTTTTTCCAATTGACGCATGGCCTTTCGAAGGAGTTTATTTTCCGGCTTGAAAGCGACAATATTGCCGAAACACAAAACAACAACAATTAAGAATAGTATTTTTCTCATAGTTAAACTCAATCTAAATTAGGAAGAAAAAAAGCTGAAAACAAGGTAAAATCAAGGATTTAACAAATTACTTTTTACATTTTAATTCTGAATGCGAATGCTTATATTCGTAATCAACTTTTTTACTCGCTTATGACCCAGATCTCACTTAAGAACAAAGTTAATGCCCCCGGTAATATTTTAATTATAACCACTCGTTTTGTAAATGAGTTTGGTCTGCCGGACAAAGTGAACGACTATATTCAAGCAGAGTTAAAAAAGGAAAAGGTCAATTCACTTACGTATAACTACATTGGTAAGTACATATCAATCCTTGTCGTAAATCCACGTAAACCGAAGAATGACCTTTATGAAGAGCTCAGAAGGCATGGAGGCAAGGTGGCAGATGGCGTGAATTCCGCTAAAGGGAAGGAGATCTTCATTTATAATCAGACCAAGCTGGCAGAGTTGTCCTTACCTGCAGCCGAAGGAATTGCACTTGCCAATTATCAGTTCATTAAACACAAACCATCGGTAAAGGACGGAAAGAATACATTGGAAAGTATCATCATTTCAAACACCAGGATCAATCCAGATAAGATCAAAGAATTGAATTACGTTGTGCTTGCAACTTGTAAAGCGCGAGATCTGGTGAATGAACCGGTGAATCACCTGAATGCTACCGATCTTGCCAATGCTTTCAAAGCGATGGGAAAAGAAGCCGGATTCAGTGTGGAAGTATGGAATAAAAAGCAGATCGTTGCAAATAAAATGGGAGGCTTACTTTCCGTGAATGCAGGAAGTGTGGATGAGCCAACTTTCAGTATCATGGAGTACAAGCCCCGTGGAGCAAAGAATAAAAAGCCTTATGTTCTTGTTGGTAAAGGTGTGGTGTACGATACAGGTGGACTTAGCCTGAAACCCACACCAAACAGCATGGATTCTATGAAATGTGATATGGCCGGTGCTGCTACTGTGGCCTGTACCTTGTATGCTGCTGCGAAAGCAAAATTGAAATTGCATATCATTGCATTGGTACCTGCAACGGACAACAGACCCGGATTCAATGCATTTGCACCCGGGGATATCATTACAATGATGGATGGAAGTACTGTTGAAATGCTGAATAGTGATGCAGAAGGAAGAATGATCTTAGGAGATGCGCTTCATTTTGCCAAGCGTTATAAACCGGAATTGACCATAGATGTTGCTACATTAACGG
>DAORJH010000256.1:0-4163 GCA_035438925.1 Bacteroidia bacterium
CATGCTTTCATAAGAGCGCTTTTTTCAAATCCGTTCTTTACAAAAAGATTCAGACTGGCTATATTACTTGCGTTAATATGCGAATAGATCTGCTTTAGATGAAGCGTTTTGAATGCATAATCGATCACTAATTGAAGACATTCACTGGCGTAACCTTTTTCTCTATGATCTTTATGGATGTAAATACCAACACCTGCCCTGGCATGTTGCGGGTCGAATTCAAAGATGTCAATACATCCAATGGTTTCACCTGTTGCTGCTTCTTCCGCCATCAATCTTAATTGTTTGTTGGTGTAAATGTCCTGATGGGATGTGTTGGCGAATTCTTCCAACACAAATTTACTGAATGGAATTTGCGTATTGCTGATCGCCCAAATGCTTCTGTCATTCTCCCATTCATACAGATTCTTTGCGTCTTCGGGTTCTACAGCCCGCAATGTTATATTCTTTGAATTTAAAAACATCAGTCGTTGTAATAAGGTTTACGTTCGTTCTTTATTTTTTGATTCAGCGTTTCATGTGTATAGAAAGGCAGTTCCAATCCGTCTTTAATTTCATTGTTCATTGACATGAGAACTGAAATAAAAGCATTATCGTTTAATTTTTGCATGAATTCAAAGAATAATTCGTTTTCATTGCTTTGCATTGAATAAAATTCATTGAAGCATTTTTTGATGGGACTGAGACAAGTGGATCGATATTGTTTTACCTGATCGAATTCGTTCAATTGTTCATTAAAGATATCCTCAATGTGTTCTGTGCTGAATACAGGATGATCTTTTATCTTTATAAAAACAGAATTGATCTTTTTTTGTTGAATGGTCTTTGTCAAAACAGTCAGATCAACTTTCATTTCTTTTCCTTTGATGGTTAATGAATAGTAGTTGCCTGAAAAAATAATTCCGATGTGAGGCGGGATTCGATCTGTATGCAGTACGGCCAGCCAGATCCCCTTACTTAGTTTCTGAATGTCAAATGCGATTTTCTCGATCGGTATATGAATGCTGTCCGAGATCATTCTTTCAATTCAATTCGCCCATCAAACACAAACGTCGCAGGGCCTTTCAGCCAGATATTGTAAAAATTCTTCTCAAGTACTTTATCGAAGGTAACTTCAAGACGACCTCCGGGAGTTTGAACCAGACAGGAATTCTTTGTATCACTCATGCCTTTTAAAGCGGCTACCAAAGCAGAAGCAGTAACTCCTGTACCGCAAGAAAGGGTTTCATTCTCCACACCTCGTTCATAGGTTCTTACATGAAGTCCGTCGTTCTTCCTCTCTATAAAATTCACATTGGTGCCTTCTTCTTTGAAGCGATCGTTGTATCTCACTTTTTGTCCTTCAGCGAATACTGCATAATTTTCAAGATCATTCACATTGCGGACATAATGTGGTGAACCTGTATTTAAAAATATAAAATCTTCGTTGAATTCAATTTCCTTTACGTCCTGCATTTTAAGACTCACAATGCCTTCCTCTGAAATGAGTGCGTCATGAGGACCATCAATAGCAATGAATTTACATTTATCTTTGATAAGGCCTAGTTTTTGTGCGAATGATGTTATGCAACGTCCTCCGTTTCCGCACATGGTGCTTTGGTTGCCATCGCTGTTAAAGTAGACCATTCTAAAGTCGTAGCCTGGTTCAGGCTGAAGCAACATCAATCCATCTGCTCCAATACCAAATTTTCTGTCACATAAAAAACGGATCTGCTCTGTAGTTAGCGAGATCTGAAGGTCACGATTATCCAGCAAAATAAAGTCATTACCTGTGCCCTGGTATTTATAAAACTTCAATTCCATCTTCTTGATTAATTTATTTTGGCCAGAACCTCTGAGTCTACTACCTTTTCTAGTTTACGGAATTCACTTCCGTATTCCAGCTTGTAAACTTGCTCAGCACTCTTGAGGTATTGATCGCCGGCTAATTTGTAAATAAGAAGATCGTTGAAGTCAACAAAGCCGTATAGTTGCAGTTTGTTCTTGGTGTAACGATATCCTTTTGCATTCAAGGGAGTTTTCCAGAATTCTATAAAACAAAGACTGGAAGAGGGGTTATTTTCTATACCTGCCAATTTTCCTGCCGTACTATCCTGTGGTTCATCGGTTGCAAGTTGAATGATCTTAATACTTTTTATGGAAACAAGTTCGTCCGTTGCTACATTCAATTCTGAATCTTTTTGGATCAGAGAATCCACTTCTTTGTAATTGACTTTATTTGTTTTGTTGAACTTGATCACAAATCGCTCTTTGTCTTTCTTTGATTCTTCTTCCTTCACATCCGAAACAGGTTTTTCAATAACAGTTACTTGATCTTTAACGGAGTCTTTGATGCTCGTAAAAATATCATTGATCTTGAAAAGAAAAAAAGCAACGCCTAAAAGCAGACCAATGGAAAGTCCGAAAACGAAAGTGGGTATGTTGCGTCGAATTCTCATTCTTCTTAACGTAAATTTACAATTTTTTTCTACTCCGGTTAAGTAATGTTAAAAATATTATTGAGGCATAACTTCGGTTGTAATTTTACGTTCATAACACTAAAAGAAAGATAAAATGAAAAAGTTTGTGTCAACAATAGCGATCGCGTTCCTGGGAGGGATGATCGCACTTACAAGCGCACATTTCATTGCGGAAAATAACAAGAGCAGTGTAAATAGTGTCTTGCAAAAAACGAATACTCCGGCGATCATTCTTACATCTGGAGCCGGTGCCGGTTCAACCGATCTTACAATGGCTGCCGAGAAGTCTGTTAACGCGGTTGTCCATATTAAAACTACCAGCGAGCAAGTGAATAACGTAAATACCGACCCTTTTGCCGAATGGTTCTTTGGTCCTCAAAAAAGACAACAGAATTATGTGCAACAGGGCAGTGGCAGCGGTGTGATCATCACTGATGATGGATATATTGTTACGAATAACCACGTAATTGCCGGCGCGGATAAGATCGAAGTGATACTGAATGACAGGAGATCGTATGAAGGTGTTGTGATCGGCGCAGATGCAAGTACGGATGTAGCTTTGGTTAAAATTCAGGAAAAAGGTTTGCCTTTCTTGCCTTATGGGAACAGTGAGACGGTGAGGGTAGGAGAGTGGGTATTGGCTGTGGGAAATCCTTTCAATCTGGAGAGTACTGTGACTGCAGGTATCATCAGCGCTAAAGGAAGAAATAATATCCTCGATAATAACAAAAGACCGATTGAAGCATTTATTCAAACAGATGCTGCCGTTAATCCCGGTAATAGTGGAGGAGCTTTGGTCAATCCGAACGGAGAATTGATAGGGATCAACACTGCCATTGCATCCAACAATGGTGCTTACCAAGGTTACTCATTTGCTGTTCCTGTGAATATTGTAAAAAAGGTGGTTGCTGATCTGGTAGAATTCGGCATGGTGCAGCGTGCTTACCTTGGCGTGAGCATCCGTGATCTTGATTCAAAGTTCGCTAAGGAGAACAATATAAAAAACTTAAAAGGTGTTTATGTGAATGCTATCACCCAAAACGGAAGCGCAATGGATGCAGGCATAGCTGAAGGAGATGTGATCACCGGCATAGAAAATGTACCTGTTGCTTCTGTGAGTCAGTTGCAGGAACAGATCAGCAAGTATCGTCCGGGCGATAAAGTGATTGCTTCCTTGGTACGAAACAACAAAGAAATGAACATTGCAGTTACATTAAAAAGCCTCGATAATACTACCAAACTTATGAGTAAAACAGAAATAGTGAACAATTCAGTGAATGCACTTGGAGCAGATTTTGTTAAAGCAGAAGAAAGCGAATTGAAACGGTTAAGAATAGAAAATGGAGTGAAAATAGAGAGTCTTTCTGTTGGGAAGTTGCAGCAGATCGGATTGAAACCGGGGTTTATCATTACAAGTATAGATAAGAAAAAAGTGAACAGTCCTGAAGATATCAAAGCCATTCTCTACAATAAATCAGGGGCAGTTACGATCGAAGGATTTTATCCGAACGGAGCCAGAGCATATTATGGGTTTGAGTTATAATTTGGTGGAGTAGGGTAGGAATTGTCCGTCTGAAAAGGCGGGCAATTTTTTTTTGCCCTAAGTTCCTAGTTAAGGTGATAAGCTCTCTTTCGAAAGGATGAGTGGTTTGGAAGGCATGCTTAATTTTCATAGATTTACTAGATAAATCAAGTAATGAAATT
>DAORJH010000257.1:0-4154 GCA_035438925.1 Bacteroidia bacterium
TCAGGTTCTAAATTATGCAGTTTATACTCCAAATGTTCTTTCTTATTTCCGTTTAGTTTATGTGTTTATTCAATTGTTGATAGATCTCCAGCACTTGAGGTATCATCAATTCTTCCTCATTGTTTCGAATGATAAAATCAGAGCGTCTCGCTTTTTCTTCCTGTGATAATTGTGTTTTCATTTTGCTGATCACTTCATTTCTATCAAGTCCGTCTCTCTTCATCACACGCTCTATCCTTAATTCATCAGGAGAAATCACCGTGATCACTTTTTCTACCTGTTTATTTATGTCAGCCTCAAAAAGCAATGCAGACTCTATCAGTAATATTTTGCCTTTATTTTTTGACTCAAATATTTTGAATTGGCTATTCACTTCAGGATGTATGATCGCATTCAGTTTTTCAAGAAGAGTAGGATCAGAGAATATTTTGTTTCCAATATAATTCCGGTCAATTTGTTTTTCGTTCAAATAAGCTTTGTCACCTAATAGTTCTATCACTCTCTTTTTTATTTCTGGATCAAAGTACAGTTGTTTTGCAGTATCATCACTCTTGAAAATGACGCAACCCAGAAGTTCGAACAATTTTACTACCGTACTTTTTCCGCTACCTATGCCTCCTGTTAAACCTATCGTCATTTTTTCATTAAGATTATTTCGGCAACTTCGGGTTGTAGACTGATGATGGTTGCATTACCGGGCTGAGTACTCAAATATACCCTTCCTTTGTTATTTTTTAATTTACCTGCATCTATACATGCTTTAAAAAGTACAGTATCAGATTCTTCAAATTCATTCTGAAGTACAGTGTATTTCACTTTTATGGTAGAAGGAAATACATAGGCATTCTTTGCACCATCAGGTAAATTGATGACAGAAACGGATGCAGTTAAGCTGTGCTCCGTCAGTTTTTCAACTCCATATCGAACCTGAACTTTATTTTCACTCATAAAAATATTTCCGGTGGGATTGATCAAGCGCAGATCTTTACTCAATTCTTTGCTTACTTCTTTTTCACTGAAAAGTTCAGTGTAGACAGTATCCGTTTTTTTCAATTCAATACTGTCGCCTGTAAGTACAACAAATGAAGGAATGATCTCAGGTTTACTAAATCCATAGCCGGCTTTACACGAAATGCTGCTGTTCAATTTAATGGGTACATTTTTCTTAAAGCCGTTTTTATCTGTGAAGTACAAAGTATCCGGACTGATCTGTTTAATTATGGTTTTGAATTTGAGGCTGTTTTTTAATTCAAGCGCACTAACCTTTACTGCTGCATTTGTAGTGCGCGTCATGATCCTGTTCATGTCGATTTCGAGCGTATTGAAAGGCTGGTTTAATAGAATAAAAAATAATTTCAGTCCACTTGTATTGATCTCAATATTCAGGTATTCCGGTATTTCTTTGATGGGTTTTTTATCGAGTGGAAGATTTTTGAAGACCACAGGAACTTTTAGAGTGTAGTTGTAGCTCGCATTCAGGGATTTTACAAACCAAAGAAAGGTTGCGACCAAAAGGCAAACAAAAAAAGCCGTGGCTTTCCCCGGCTTTGTTCGTTTAAGTAAATTATTACCTGATGAGCTCAAATTTGATTAAGCGTTCTGATTTAAAGTGGCGGTAGCATCGTTAGATACGGCATTTTTGGAGATCTTCATTTTTGTTCCATCTTCCACTTCCATGATCAAGGTTCCGTCTTCACGAACTTCTACTACTTTTCCATAGATTCCACCAATGGTAAGGATCTTATCTCCTTTTTTCAAAGCCTCAATATATTTCTTCTGTTCTTTCGCTTTTTTCATTTGTGGTCGGATCATAAAAAAGTAGAATACGACGATGATCGCTACAAGCGGAAGAAATTGCATTAAACCGCTCTGTCCCTGTTGACCGGCCATTAGAATAAAGTTTGCCTTCATGATTTTATTGTTTATTTATTGTTTATTGATTTTATTTATTTTGCTGTTTCCGCTACAATGATCTCTGTCTTTATTCTTAAGATCCGTGTGGCAGGTTCACAATTGGTTACAATGGTAATGGTCTTTTCCTGAAATCCACTTTTACCTTCGCTGTTAAATACGACCTCTATTTTACTTTCAGCACCACTTTTTATCGGTTCTGCCGGCCATTCAGCAACAGTACAGCCACAACTTCCGTTCGCCCCTGATATCACCAGGTTCTTTTTCCCTACGTTCTTGAATTTAAAAGAGTGAGTGACCTTTTCGCCCTGAGTGATCTTGCCGAAATCGAATTCCTCTTCTTCAAATTTGATTTCAGGTAATTCAGAATTCGCATTCGCACCGGCTGTGGCAGAATTGTTTACGAGATCTGTGTCTACCTTATTCGAATCAGATTCATTACAAGCGAATAATAGTAGTAAGCTTATTGCTGTAAAGATTTTTTTCATAACGGATGTAAAGATAGGTTTTTGGGAGTCAAATGAAAATAAAAAAATCCCAAATTTCTTCGGGATTTAATAAGACTTTTAGAATTTAGCACGTATTGTACGCATTTTTCTTTTTCTGCTGAAGAATGCATTCCTGCGTTTTCTGTAAAAACTGCTTTTTCCTCTTATAACGTAACTGTAACTTAAGGTCATTGTCATGTAAGCATCCTTATGCGTGGGGTCTCCGCGTTTTTGTCCCCAACCGTGTGAACCGGCAGCCCCGGGGTTCTCTGCAAGTTTTTCAGGACTTAACTCGAGTGTTCTGATCGCCAAAGAAGGATCGCTTACTGAAGATGGTTGAGCATCCGGATAATCACCACTGATATCATCTAAGTAATCGGTAAAAGTTTTGCGGTAGTTCATTTCAAATCCGATGCGGTGCTTTTTGTCGAATGTGAAATAGAATCCCAGACCCATTGGAATTACGAATTGAAATCCTTTGTAATTGTATCCCTCCAGGTCAAGGTTTTTTAACTTAACATAATCGCCGTTGTAAATTGACTTAGGACTGCTGAAAACTCCACCTACACCACCAAAAACATAAGCTTTAAAACTATTTCTGTAACGGTAGGTATTCCCAAGATCAGGATCTTCATAGAATGACCATTCTCCCGTGAATTCAGGACCTAATAGATCGTTCTTGAAATTCATGTTGCGGTAATTACGACCAGGATTACTCGATAATTTATCGTCTCCTTCTATTCTGATCCAATCGAATGCTAATTTCAAGGAAATTTGTGGACGCCATTTATAACGCACGAATAAACCTGCATCCCAACGTGTCTTCGCCAGTTTCATATCTGCAACGAAATCTCTCCTGGTCTGCTCTTTACCACCAATATCTCCAAGATAATTACTTGCCCCCAACTTAAAACCATAATCCCAAAGCCACTGCGACTTGAGTCCGGTAAAAAGAAAAGTGAATGCAATAAGGGTAATCAGCCTATTCATAATTGTGACAAATACAATCCCAAATATAGCAAAACTATACAATTCAGCCAAATAATTATTGGGAAATGAGCTGTTATTTGAAAGTATTTTATCATTAATTTTCATAAAAATTTACGGAATAAATGAAAAACAATAGAATTTGCGAACTTTTCGGAATTCAATTACCTATCGTACAGGCGGGAATGATCTGGTGCAGTGGATGGGAATTAGCGTCAGCTGTAAGCAATGCCGGTGGACTAGGTATCATTGGAGCCGGAAGCATGTATCCTGACACACTAAGGATCCATATACAGAAATGCAAGAAGGCAACGATAAAGCCATTCGCAGTGAATGTGCCTTTGCTGTATCCGGATATAGACAAATTAATGGCGATAATAGTTGAAGAAGGGGTGAAGATCGTATTTACAAGTGCCGGTAATCCAAAAACATGGACAAGCCATTTGCAGAAGAACGGTATAAAAGTTGTGCATGTGGTGAGTACTGTGAAATTCGCCTTGAAATGTCAGGAAGCCGGAGTGGATGCAGTTGTTGCTGAAGGTTTCGAGGCTGGAGGGCATAACGGAAGAGAAGAGACAACAACAATGGTTTTAATACCACAAGTGAGAAAAAGTATTGAAGTACCTTTGATCGCGGCAGGCGGAATCGCGAATGGAATGCAAATGGCAGCTGCTTTTGCGCTGGGGGCAGAAGCTGTTCAGGTCGGAAGTCGTTTTGTAGCATCAGTGGATCGCCGCGCGCAAATACATGTTAAAACTGCAATTATTA
>DAORJH010000258.1:0-4139 GCA_035438925.1 Bacteroidia bacterium
ACCTTCACCTGTTCCGGCGTAGATATCTCCATTGGATGCTTGAGCCATATAGCTGATGTTACGTACACTGCCCTGATCATCAATAGGTGCCCAAGACTGACCACTGTTAGTGGAAGTAAATACACCACTGGAAGTGCTTCCTACATACAACAAACTGTTGTTTGTTTTATCCACAACCATGTTGCGAATACGTCCCGCTGTGTAAACAGGTCCTGCAGGTGACCAGGAAAATTGGGCATCCGCAACTGAGGCTAAACTCACAAGTGCCGCCACTCCCAAGCTTTTCACGATTTTCTTTGATAAAAATTTAGTCATATTATGGTCTTAAAGTATATTAGTTATTTTTAACAAAAATGTTGATTTTTTATTTAATAACAAAGCCTAAAACGGGTCTTTTTTTTAACTAATGCCAATTTTTTGAGAACTGGTCGGTTTTGGCCTATTTCTGGTTAAATCCAATAAAAAACCCCTTGGAATCAACTCCAAAGGGTCGTTAGATGTTTTATAAACTTAGAATCTCTCTAACTGAGAGAAGAAGAAGTTTGCTTCAATTTCAGCGTTTTCATCGCTGTCACTTCCGTGAACGGCATTGGCACTGATCGATTTGGCAAATAATTTACGAATTGTTCCATCTTCGGCTTTTGTTGGATCAGTCGCACCTATCAATTTGCGATAATCTGCTACTGCATTGTCTTTCGTCAGTACGGCCGCTACAATAGGTCCACTACTCATATAATCAGTGAGTTCGCCATAAAACGGACGCTCTTTATGTACTTCATAAAATTGTCCTGCAGTTGCTTTAGTCAAATGCATGTATTTCATTGCCAGAATTTTAAATCCTGCTTTGTTGATCATTGCCAAAATTGGACCTATATTATTGGCTGCAACCGCGTCCGGTTTGATCATTGTGAATGTTTTATTTCCTGCCATGTTCTTAAATTGGAGGGCAAATTTACTCAAACATGGCCTGTTATGCAAATAATCATGATAAAGCTCTTTTTATTAAGTCGGCAAAATGTTTAATTTAGCTTTTACTAAAAAATATAGCAATGAAAAGACTTTTTACTCTTCTATTTTTACTAAGTGCATTCGATTCTTATTTTGCACAAATATCAACTTGTACACTCGATCCGGTTTTTGTTGCATCCAATAAAAAAGGGATTTGGCCGGATAGTGTCACTAATTTTATCTCAGGTACTGTAGGTGTACCTTACTTTCAAAATCTTACAATTAAAGTTCCAAAGGACACAGTTGTGAATCCATTAACCATGTGTTTTAACAGAATAGAAGTGAGCTCGCCAACCGTTGTGGTCAATTACAATTTACCTCCAGGACTTAGCATGCTCGCAGGTAATAACGTTACTTTAACTTCTGGAACATTTAAATTTCCTGGAAATGCGAACACTTGTGCAGATATTTCAGGAACACCAACCACTGCCGGAACTTATTCCCTACAATTCAAAGTTCAACCGTACATGACTCCTGCAGTTACCTCTTGTCCTGGCAGTCCCAATGTTTCTGGCGGAAGTGCTAGTTACGCACAGGCAACTTATCTGAAATATTACAAGATCGTGATCAATCTGCCGGCAGGAGTAAAAGAGAATGTAAATAAGACTGCATTCTCACTGAATGCATTTCCTAATCCAGCCAATGGAAAAACAACTGTTAAGTTCATCGTTGAAGATGAATCAGCTGTATCTATTACTGTAAAAAATATTTTAGGACAAATAGTTATGGAAAATAAAGGTAGAACCAAGATCGGTTTAAACCAGATAGAAGTAAATTGTCAAAACTGGGAATCAGGACTTTATTTTTATACCATCCAGTATAAGAATTACAGCGAAACCAAGCGTTTAATTGTGAGTTCTTCGGGTGAATGAACCGTTCCCGATTTGAGCTCCTGATTTTAGGGTCTTCTGCCGCTATTCCTACTTCAGAACGAAATCAAACCTCACAGATCCTGAATATCTGCGAAAGATGGTTTCTTATAGACTGTGGAGAAGGAACACAGATACAGGTACGTAGATTCAAAAGTAAATTACAGGCAATTGATCATATTTTCATTTCTCATTTACACGGAGATCATTTTTTTGGCTTACCCGGACTTATCAGCAGCATGCATTTACTGGGAAGGAAACAGGACTTGAATATTTATGGCCCACCGGCACTTCAGTCGGTTATTGAAACGGTGATCCAAGCATCAGAAACTGTTCTTTCATTCAGAATTAACTGGCAGGTCACACAGAACAAGAAGCAAAAACTTTTATTTGAAGATGATAAAGTAGAAGTCTATTCTTTTCCTCTAAAACACAGGATCTATTGCACCGGATTTCTTTTCAGAGAAAAACCATTATTGAGAAATATAGATAAGTTTCAACTCGAAAAACACGGATTAAGCACTGCTGATATTCCGGCCTTAAGGGCAGGCAAGGATGTGAAGAACAAGGACGGAAAAAAAATAAAAAATACTGCAGTTACCTTAGATCCTCCATTACCCAGAAGCTACGCTTATTGCAGTGATACTGCCTATTCTAAAAAAGTTTGCTCATTCATTCAAAAGACGGATCTCTTGTACCATGAGAGTACATTCTTGGAAGATAATAAAGAAAGAGCGAAGAAAACATTCCACTCCACTGCAGCTCAGGCGGCCCAAATAGCCCTCGAAGCCGGTGCTGGAGCCCTGCTACTTGGTCATTTTTCAACCCGATATACTGATCTTAATCAGTTTTTAGAAGAGGCTAAACCCATTTTCTCCAATGTAAGTCTGGGAATCGACGGAAAAAAAATAAATCTTTGACTTTTTTTTCTGATTCATTCTTTCTATCTTTGTTTATATTAATTCTAAATAAGAAATGGTTAAAGTACTCATAGCCGATAAAAATTATCTAACCCGTATTGGGATGGAGTTATTGGTTGACCAGCTCAAAGGCTTCGAGTTAGTTCCATCTGTGTGTGGAGACCTTCAAAGTCTGGAGAATCAGTTGCAACTTTCTAAGCCAAATTTGCTAATTACTGATTTTCTATCTTTAGGAGTCAGCATAAATGACTTAAAAGCTTTGGTGCAGAAATACAAGAGAACTAAATTCCTTGTCATCACCGATATCCTTCCAAAAGCCGAATTCAAAAAAGTGCTTGACAGTGGAGTGAATTCATATCTTACTAAAGATTGCGATAAAAGCGAGATCCTTGAGGCCGTGAACGCATGCCTGAAAGGTGAGAATTACGTGTGCAGCAAGATCCTTTCTATTTTAACTTCCGCACCAGAGATCAAAGAGAGTTCATCGATGATAAAATCCATTGGATGTCATGGCGTGGCTGTTACTGGAAGAGAGATTGAGATCATTGTTGCCATTGCTGAGGGATTATCCAATAAATTGATCGCCGACAAACTTTCATTAAGCACACATACAGTTAATACGCATAGAAAAAACATCATGAATAAACTGGGCGTGAACAATACTGCCGGCGTTGTAATGTTTGCTGTTAAGAACAAATTACTTGAGACTGATTTCGAGCTTTTTAATGATAACTGATTTCATTTGTCAATAAAAAAAGCTCAGTAGAAATACTGAGCTTTTTCTTTTTCTATAAATTAAAATCAAGATATCGGTGGAGGTGGTGGCACCTGATTGAACAATCCAGCCAATTCCACTTGCGTTTCAGCAGCCAACCAATTCGGCATTCCTGCTTTCCACACCAAAGTTGTTTTTGTTAGTTGTCCGGTTGCGATCATGGCCTGCAATTGAGGTAATTGAAACGGACCAGCCTGTGCACCATTGATCACAACGTGAAACTGAACCAATGGAGGAGGTGGGGGCGTATTCGTTCCCAAATTATTCGCGCCACTTTGATTCATCATGTTGGTCATCATGTTGCCCATACCAAATCCAACACCCATACCAACACCGGCACCACCCAAACCTTCGTTCTTTGCAGCGTCTTTAATTGCATTGGCAGTATTGAACTGTGCCAGTTTATTCATGTCAATATTTGAATGCAAACGGGAGTAATTGAAGATCTCTTTTTTGAGATCTTCCGGCATGGAAACATTTTCTACCAGGAATTTTGTTATGCTCAAACCATACTCAATGAAATCATTATTCAATTTATCTTTTCCAATCTGTGATAACTCTTCCAGG
>DAORJH010000259.1:0-4130 GCA_035438925.1 Bacteroidia bacterium
CAGCTTTTAATTTATTGTCGGAATAGATCCGATTGACTTTTATTTTGTAATTGGCGAGGTGCTCAAACTCTCTGTGCGATCTAAGTTTCCCTTTCTTATCTAAAAATTCGATCTTGCTTGCTAATCCATTGGTATACGTGAATTTTTTATGTTCAAAGCGATTTTTTAGAAAGAGCCCGGTTCTATATTGGACATTGTGTTTGATCTCTTGGAGAAAACCTTGCTCATCCAAACAATAATAACTGTTATAGCGTTTATTTTCTTCTGCCCAGGTAACAGACCTGATTTTACGTTCTGGTTGAATCAATTTTACCCATGACTCACCTTCATTTTCCAGATAAGGCATGTTAATTGAGGGTTCAGGGGAATAGATGCGTTGTGCAAGCGAATGGAAGGTGAGCAATAAGATAACAGGAAGTAATATTTGTTTCATGGAATGGGTTTTGTGGTATAATCCATTTTTTAGTATTAGTTACAATATTTCCGCATTATTTGTTTATACCCTTAAAAATCATGTTCTTTGCCCTGTGAACGAAGAGAATCTGATATTCGGGACAAGAGCTGTCATTGAGGCCTTGGAAGCAGGCAAGGAAATAGAAAAGATCCTGCTTCAAAAAGGATTATCCAATGAATTATATCATCAGCTGAGAAATGCTTTAAAGGGACAAAACATTCCCTTGCAATTTGTTCCGCCTGAAAAACTGAAGCGATTGACCGACCTGCCTGACGGCAAGGCAGGTAAAAATCATCAGGGAGTGATCGCTTATTTAACTCAAATTACTTATTACAATGCAGAAGACCTCTTAAGTTCTGTTTTTGAGAAAGGAAAAATCCCTTTGCTTCTTTTACTGGACAGAATAACGGATGTTCGGAATTTTGGCGCCATTGCAAGAACAGCAGAATGCGCCGGAGTTGATTTTATTATTATTCCAACGAGGGGAGCAGCGCAGATCAACGGTGATGCAATAAAAACCAGTGCAGGCGCTTTACATCGTATTCCGGTTTGTAGGGAAGAGAATTTAAAACAAACTTTGGAATTTCTTAAAGAAAGCGGACTGCAAATCATTTCCTGTCACGAAAAAACAGACAAGTTGATCTACGATGCTGATTTTTCTCAACCAACTGTAATTATAATGGGAAATGAAGAAAACGGCATCAGTGGGGAGTATTTAAAGCGAAGCGATATGCAGGTTAAGATCCCGATGCCCGGAAAAACAGCATCTCTCAATGTTTCTGTTGCAACCGGAATTGTTTTGTTTGAAGCCGTAAAACAACGCGTTCTTTAAATTGTAATTCCTATCAATAGGATATCATCCACCTGTTCATTGTTTCTCATCCATTCTTTGAGATCATTCTGAATGAATTCTTTTTGTATTCTTGGATCTTTGTCTGAACACTTTATCAATTGCTCTTCCAGTCTCTTGTATTTGTATTTTTTTCCCTGCCCGAATGTACTATCGGTCAGGCGGGCCTTTGGTCCTCCGAACTGATCCGGCATGCCATCAGTAAACAGATAAAGCGAATCATTTTTATCGGCCTTTATTTCATGAGAGGTGAATGGTTTTGGGTCATCGCTTAATCCAATGGGTTGTTTATCTGCCTTTATTTCTTCCATTACTCCACGTCCTGAATTTAATTTCCACAAAGGGTTATTGGCGCCGGCCCATTTTAAAAGGCCGGTATTTTTTTCTTTCACCAGCAAAGAAATATCCATTCCGTCTTTCACATCCTGACCACTCTTTTTAAAGGTTTCCAATACCAGTTCTCTTGCCTTGTCCAATATTTTTCCCGGATCGTTCAGATCGAATTCAAACACACAGCGAGAAAGAGCATTAGAGCAAACGATGCTTACCAAAGCCCCCGGTACTCCATGTCCGGTACAATCGGCAGCAGCGTAAAAAGCGTGGGTTTCTGTAGTCTCGTAAAAATAGAAATCACCGGCTACAATGTCCTTTGGTTTGTAAAAAAGAAAACTTTTCGGAAATTGTTTTTGAATGTCTTCTTCTTTAGCAAGAATTGCGTTTTGCAATCGCTGTGCATAGTGAATGGAATCCAATATTTCCTTTTGTTTTTCGTCTACAATATGTTTTTGCGATTCAATGATGCGCTTTTGCTGGCGAGTGATCTTTAATCGACTCGACAGTACAAAAGAAAAGAGGATCACGATGATCAAGCCGCCGGTGATCGAATAAGTGATCACATTCAACTTCTTTTCTTTTTCTGTTGCAACCGCAATTTCTATTTCGTGCTCCCTTTTTAAAAGTATATTTTCTTTCTCTTTTTTCTCCGTTTCGTATTTGATCTGCATTTCATTGAGGGTCTTGATAGATTCTCTGCTGTAAATACTATCCTTCACGCTCATGCAGCTGTCCTGATAGGCAAAGGCTTTGTCTTTGTTATTCAATTTGAAATTTACTTCACCTAAATTATAATAAAGTGTTTCCTTTAAAGCCAGATCGTTCTCGTTTAAATACTTCAATGTTTCTCTGTAGTAAAAATCTGCCTTACTGAAATCATTCTTATTATAACAAATGCCGCCAAGATTCAGATAACAAGCAGCCACATTTTTCTTGTTCTTCAATTTTAAATTCAGGACAAGCGCTTCTTTAAAGTATTTTTCCGCCTGTTCCAATTGTCCCTTTTCAAAAAAGATCACGCCGATGTTGGTAAGGATGACGCTCATTTCAAATTCATGCTTGCGTTTCTTTCGAATGCTCAACGCCCTTTGATAATATTCAAGGCTAATATCCGGAGAGCCGGCTGCGGCATAGAGATTACCAAGATTATTATAGGCACTCGCTATTTCATTTAAATAAGTGTATTTCGTGGAAATATCCAGACTTTTTTTAGCAAACTCTATGGCCTTTGGATTATTCTTAAGTTTATGATTGATGATTGCAATCTGGAGATATGATTTTGCAATGAATCTATTATCGCCTAATACTTCAAAATCCTTGAGCGCGCTGAACAGCAGATCAGACGCGGTCTTCAGATCATTGTTCTTCATGTAATAAGAGGAAAGCCCAAAATTAGCGCGAGCTACATAAAGCTTATTCTTATTTTGAATACCAGAAAGTTTAAGGTCGGAATAGATCTTAAATGCTTTGTTCGAAAGATTGTTATTGAGGCAGAGAAAGGCAAAGGCACTTTGAATGTTCAGGTAGTTGAGGGTATCATTCTCTTTTGTTTCCTTGTATAATCTTTCAATAAGCTGAACGGTTGCTTCCTGATTGCAATAAGCTAGCTCCTCTACCAAAAGGTGTTCGGTCTTTAGTATGCAATCTTCCGTTACACATTTGCTTAATTGAAAGCGCAAGGAATCTATCAAAGCTTGAGGTTTGAGCTTCAACGATAACAGTAGAAGAGAAAATAAAAGTGCCTTGACTTTCAAAATGTGATTGGTTCTGGCCTTCAGGACCAGTGATTAGTTACCTGCAAGTCTTAAGCAAGTGGCTCTGATCATTCCATCAGCAAACACTGAAGTAAACCTCACAGTTGATCCGACATTAATTCCAAGTTCAGTCGTATAATTCTGAATAAAATCGATGATGTTACCTGCTCTGTCTTTCAATGTGCCCATACCTGTTGTTAAGTCAATACTTTCTACAGTGCCTTTATCTACCGGGTCAAGACTGCAACCAACACTTGAACCGTCGCTTAAGGCAACAACATCAAATTGAACAATTGAGTTTACGGCTAAACCTAATTCATTTCCGTAAGGTTGTTCAAAGGAGTAGTCTTTTTTTGCAGCGGTGTCGGTTACTGTACCAACGGCTTTGTTTAGCATGATAGTAATTGGTGTTCCGTCCGGTGCTACAAATGTCATAGGATAAGAGTCGATACGAACTACTTTAATTTTTCCTCTGATTGCCATAGAATTTATTTTTTTAAATTATTATATGGTAAATATAAAAAAGCTCTTTTTTAAAACAAATAAAATACCCATCTTTTTATGGTATATGTAAGAAAAAGCAGATTAAATTTATTTTTTAATCAGTTTACGAACCAAAAAGGTAAGAAGCATGATCAGAATGGAGCCTAACCAGGCAAGCGACATATCTTTTTGTGCATCCCATATATCTCCTTGAGTACCAAGGTAGGCAACTCCCTCAGAAGGGAAGAAGACATCA
>DAORJH010000260.1:0-4100 GCA_035438925.1 Bacteroidia bacterium
ATTTATATTGGTATTTGTGTCGTCAGTTTCTTCTTTCCGGAGAATTTCCTTCCCCATTCACTTCCCGTCTTTTTATTAGGCATACTTCTATTTCTCTACAAGGCATCGTATATCAAAATCGCAGAATATTATTCCTCTACTCTCTTATTGCTAATTCTTTGTTTCTGGAAATATCCTTTTGTTTCTGTTCTATTCTCACTTATACCGGTTGTGTCCATTTTGTATTTTGAAAAACTAAAGATAGCAGGATTGCATTTTGCAGGAAAATTCTCGTATTCGATCTACCTGATCCATCCCATTCTGGGTGCATCCTTTATCAATGTCCTTTCTCATCGCTTCACAGCTCCACTGGAAAAAGTAATTGTGATATGTGCCGGAATCTTAGTAACACTCATCAGTTCTTATGTCATGTATATTGTTGTAGAAAAGCCTTCCAAAAAGCTTTCTGCTTCCATTCAATACAAAAATCAAAACAATCAACACTAAAAAATAAAGAAATGGATCTTGTAGAAGTTGCGAAAAGAAATAGTGTCATTCACAATCGTCATCCCTGGGAACTTGCCCGATTTGAGGTAGTGAATGATCTCTTAAAAAATGTCATCCAGAATGAAGTAGGATACACTGTTCTGGATATTGGCTGTGGGGATATATTCTTTTTGCTTAAACTAAGCGAATTGTATCCAAAATCGGACTTCTATGCGATTGATATTGCGTTTACCGACGAGAACATTGCACAACTGACGAAACTAGCAGAAGGAAAGAACATTTCCCTCTTTAAGACAATGGACGAAGCTGCTGCCCATTTAAAAAAACCAGCAGATCTTGTTCTTTTGCTCGACGTGGTGGAACATATAGAGGACGATCACGGATTTTTAACTTCACTTAAAAATAACAAAGCAATTACGACAGCAACGCATATCATAATTACCGTGCCGGCTTTTCAAAAACTATTCTGTTCTCACGATCATTTTCTGGGTCACTATCGCCGGTATACCAATGCAACTTTACTCAAAACCATCGAAAAAGCGGGCTTAACAAAACTGAAACTCGGATATTTCTTCTTTTGCCTGATTCCACCGAGGATCCTTCAGGTAATAAAGGAAAAAATAAGCAAACCGGATCTTACGGTTCACACAACCGGACTTGTAGAATGGAACAAAGGAAAGGGAATGACGAATCTTATTAAAAACATTATGTTACTTGATTTCAGGATCAGTAAGTTTATACTTAGAATTACAGGCCTATCTTTGGTAGGATTGTCGAATTACATCCTATGCAAAAAGTCTGTATAATTGTTCCATGTTACAACGAAGCGAAGAGGCTGAAACTCGCAGCCTTTCATGATTTCTTGTTGCATCAGGAACAAATTGATATACTTTTCTCAAATGATGGAAGTACGGATGAAACCGGCGAGATCCTTGAAAAATTCGTAAAAGAACATCAAGGCAGATCGACCTTATTCAGTTTAGAACAAAACTCAGGAAAAGCCGAAGCTGTTCGTCAGGGTATGAACGAAGCATTCAAAAAGGACAGTTATGCCTATGTTGGCTTTTGGGATGCGGATCTTGCCACACCACTTGAAGAGGTCATGCATTTTTTGGGTTATCTTAACCACGATAACAAGAAGATCGCCATTGGTAGCAGGATCAAAAGATTAGGAAGTACGGTTTCAAGAAAACGATCACGCCATCTTTTAGGAAGAGTCTTCTCCACTTTTGCGAGTCTCATTTTAAAACTCCCTGTATACGATACACAATGTGGCGCTAAAATTTTCAGCAGTGAACTTTCTTTTTTATTCGAAGAAAAATTCATAACCAGCTGGCTTTTTGATATTGAATTGCTTGCCAGATTCAGGAACAAATACGGAATCAAGAATACCTTGAATGAAATTGTAGAAGTCCCGGTTCGCGTATGGGAAGAAGTGGGAGGATCAAAATTAAAATTGAAACATTTACTGAAGGTTCCGATGGAACTAATGGCGATCAACCGTAAATACAATTAAAATGAAATTGAAACTATTTTTTAAGCTTTGGGTGATCTACGCGCTGTGTTGCTTTCCACTCTTCTATTTCGTTTATAAATACGGCACTCCGGATCTGGGACTAAAAGACTTTTACGATTATTATAAACTTTACAGTAACTGGGATATTGATCATGTAGAAGCTCCGTTCAACATGCGGATCGTAAGTACTTTCTTTGTTTATCTCATGAATAAAGCCGGTTTTCACTATGAAACAGCCATTGCATTTGATTCAATAGGTTTGAGTAAACAGGTTTTCTTCAACGCCGTATTCTTCAATTATCTTTGTGTGGTAACAACCTGCACAGTTCTTTTCTTCACTATCAAAAAACACTTTTCCGATCTACTTCTTTCTTTCACATCCGGACTCATTTATCTTTTCGGTTTTGGCACATTGTTCTATGAACTCATGCCAATTACAGATGCCTTTTCTATACTTGTCTTTTCACTTGTTTTCTATCATTACCTGAACAAAAGCTATCTCATCATCCTTCCACTCATCGTACTTATCCTTCAAAGGGAATACATCTTTCTGGCATTGGGACTGATCGCTTTGATGGATCTTTGGAAAACAAAAGAAAAATATTACTTGCATACACTTGTGATCTGTATCCTTTGTTTTGCCTCTTATTTTATATTAAGAAAAACATTGTTCTACACTCCCAAATACGATCATCAGGCTTCACCGGCTTATTTCCTTGAATCAATTGTTCAAATAAGGTTTCCTCTAATTCCTTATATCAAACAAACACTCATGACCCTGAACATCTATCTGATCTACCTATTAGTTTACATATATAAAAAATACAAGAAACTGGAAGCAGACAGTTTTCTCTTCTATAAATTACTCTTTCTATTCTTACAGATCAATATAATCAGCTTTGCTGCTGTTTTCGGAAACAATACCGGAAGATATTTTTATATTTTGGTGCCGGTAGTGATATTCGGTCTAGTAAAAGAAAGTAAACTGTTTTTAAAGAATGAATGAGTTATCAGAAATAAAGGATCTGAGAAAGTACTATATTGTTACCTTTCTCATTTACATTTCTGTCTTCATTAACTCTTATGTGTTTTTTAAGGAGCCATTTGAGTTTTATCTGGGCTATGTGATCTTTGTGGCTATGCTTCCCAGTTATTTTCTAAAATATGGACTTAACAGGAACTTACTTCTTATTTTTCTTACCTTATTCATTACCGGCTTATTCAATATTATCATTGGCAACAACACGCCTGAACAGTTCTTTAAAGTTTTTACAGGACTTTCTCTTTCCTATTTCTTTTATTACTATGTGATCAACGAATACAAATTTGATATTGAACAGCTTTTTAAGTGGTACCTAAAAGGATGTTATATTGCGGCAGTGATAGGGGCAATTCAGTTCATTTCTTTTCAGATCGGATTTGAGCCAGGTTATAATTTTAAACCCTTCTTGAATAAATGGGGCGTGATCGTGGGAGGTAACTTTGGTATAAGGGTCAATTCTGTATTTGGTGAGCCTACCTATCTTGGTGCTGTACTTTCTGCTGCTTTTCTTGTATCATTATATAACTTATTCAGAAAAGAAACCTATTATCTCACAAAATTTCAAAGCTCACTTATCATCATCATTTATTTTCTTTCCTTTTCAGGTCTTGGACAGATCGGTATTCTCCTAAGTGTCATTCTTCTCGCAATCAATTTCGGACTGGTTCGTTACTTCATACTTTTTATACCGGTTGGTCTTTATCTATTCAAATTAATGTATGATAATGTAAGGGAATTCAGGGACCGTTACGATAGTCTTATCGATCTCTTCAGTGGCGGTAAGTTTCAATTAGGAAAAACACATGGATCCTCATTCATTCTGTATAATAATTTCAAAGTTGCGTTAGAGAATTTCAAGACAAATTTCATGTTCGGAAGTGGGATCGGCTCACATCAATACGCATTCGAGAAATATTCCATCGCCAAAACCATCAAGGTTTACGGATTCAATCTTAACTCGGCCGATGCCAACTCCATGCTCCTTCGTTTGATCTCTGAAACCGGACTTTTCGGAGTATCCATTTTTGTCTTCATCATCTTTAAAGGATATATCGT
>DAORJH010000261.1:0-4093 GCA_035438925.1 Bacteroidia bacterium
CAAATTCTGGCTTACGAGGTCCTTTCTTCCATAGAAAGCAAACATATCGTTACCGGGAGTAACGCTGGCAGGGTAGTTAACTGTGATCGTTTTTACTGCGTCCAACACCAAAGTTTCTTCTCCTTGATTTACTGCGATGTTTACAATACCTTTTGTCTGAAGTATATCGTCTTTTGTTGTTGTCTGTGTTTTATTCAGAATAAGATCTTTTTTGGAATAGAGCTCAGTCAGTTTGATAACAACCTGTCCAAGTATCTGGGTACCAGATTTTGTTTTAAATGCAAGAGCAGGAATATTGATCGTTGTGCCCTTTGCACCAACGATACTGGTTGCACTGGCTGTACTTACCGTAAAGCCCTGTATTGGGGCAGCATTTGAGCTGAAAAAGGAATTTATGTCTCCCTGGTTAGGGTCGTTACTTATATCAGGATTAGTAGGAGGTACTTTGTCCTTATTACAAGAAGTAAAAAGAATAAATACAAACGCAAGTAATGGTAAAAAGCTATAGTTGGATTTCATGAAAGATAAATGTCTTACAAAGATATACAAAAAATACCCTTGTCTGACAAGTCTTTTTCCGGCCTTATTAACTCAGTTTCTTAATGATCGCAATGTGTTTTTCAGGATGCAGGAAGAAGTAATTCGTCTCTAAAGTAGTCTCATCCACTTTTCCGAATTTTTTCAGTTTTCCGTCATGTGAAACAAAACAGTTGTAACCAAATTTGCCGAAGAAATCGATGATATCATTTGGATGATAATTGAACTTTGCTGCCCATTTGCGAAGCATTTCTGTGAAAACAATGGGTTTGTATTTCTGAATGGATTCTACCCCTCCCTGATACACCATGAATTCTGCTCCTTCCACATCACATTTAATGAAATCCAATTTATCAATTCCCTTCTCCTTTACAAAATGGTCGATGGTATTGGTCTTGCATTCCAGTTTTTGCATATTGCTGTTCTCTGTGATATTCGCGGCAGAAGATGCTCCTGTGATACTTGGACTGTAATAAAAAGTAAGGGTTTGAATTTTATCAGAAAGCGCGACATTGGTGAGGGTAATATTCTTCGATTGATTCAATTCAATGTTCTTTCTTACCTGTTCGTGTGTTTCAGGGATCGGTTCAAAAGAATAGATCTTGGAGGCAGGTAATTTCTTTGCTAGGTGATTGGAATACCATCCGATATTGGCTCCAACATCGAAAATTGTATCACCGTCGCTTACCAAGCGATAAAGCATTTCTGAATCTTCCTTTTCGTACACACCGAAATTGAACGTATCGATCGGTGTAACCCGTGGATCGATCACATCAACATAAAATTTCACTCCTCCCGGATGAAATTCCGTTTTACGGGAAGTGAATATCACATGTTTATCCTCTATCTCTATTTTAGCGATCTCGGTTCCTGCAAGGTTCTCCGAGAATTCGAAAAGTACTTTATGGAATTCATGCATTTGTTTTACAAATTCCTGTTTGCTTATTTTTTCAGCGGCAAATTGTCCTTTGATTTCCTTGATATTCATATTCAATTGAGAAATGGTTTTTATAATTGATTTTCAAACTTAGTTAATAAATCTTTATGATTGGAAAAAACTTCTTCTGCCAGTACCAGATCTTCTTTGTTTAAAGTAGTTTCCAGAGCATAGGTTCTGCACCCGGCAGCAATAGCAGATTGTAGACCCAATATCGCATTCTCCACCACAATGCAGTTTTCTGCCTTTTTTCCCAGCTTTTTGACAGCATTTAAATAAGGTTCTGGATGTGGTTTTGTATTCACTACATCATCCGCTGTGATCAATGCGTCTAACTGTTTCGCGATCTTTGGGTCGAGATGTTCTGATATTCTTACGCGTGAAGCACCTGTTACAATGGCTGTAGATATTTTTTTTCTTTCTAATAAGTCAAAAATCTCAAATACATGATCGTAGATCCTGAATTGATTGTCCTTCTTGTATAATTCTTCTTTTAAAGCAGCTACTTCGGTCTTTTCGATTCCCTTCAATTTGTATTTTTCAATGAAATGTTCTGCAATTTGAAATCGGCCCATTCCTTCCAGCAAATAGTATTCTTTTTCGCTCATCTCAAAGCCGTAATTCTTAAACGCTTTCTTCCAGGCCATGCAATTATCTTTCATGGTATCTCCTATCACTCCGTCAAAATCAAAAATTACTGCTTCGGTCATATCAATGGTTTTACTCCGAGCTTTAAGGACCATTTTTTGAAATCTTCTGCAATTGTTTCAGAGATAGGTATTCCTGTTTTTATTCTTTTTTCTTTTCGGATATATTCGGGTTGACCGGGAAATAATACATTATCTCCATGGGTTTTTACTTGGTTAATGATAGCCGTACCAGCCATTCGAATGGTATCTCTTCCTCCGAATCGCGAAGGATCGATCGCGATCACCAAAGAGCCGAGTTTTCTTTTCTTGTCAAGGTCTTTGTACATCGAGGTCATGTTCGGACCGAAATTCATTCCGTTCAACGGACCACAAAGCATATCGATCAAAAAAGCAAGTGCATAGCCTTTGTGTTCAGCCATGGGTTTCACGGCTACGATATCCTCTGAATTCTCTGAATCATTTCCATCTTTATCTACACCTAAACCCAATGGAACTTTGCTTTTCTCTCTTTTTGCATTCATCATGTAATTCCATGGAACGATACTTGTTGCCATGTCAATGCAGATAGGTTCTTCATTGTTTTCTGTTGGAAATGCGATGGAAATAGGATTGGTACCAAAGAAAGGTCTTTGACCTCCATGTGGTACTACCAAGGCATCTGCATGCGTGAATGAAATTCCAACCATTCCGGCTCGTGTGATCTGTCTTGTATACAATCCAATTGCACCACAGTGGGATGAATTGTGTACGCCAACTACTCCTGTTCCTGCTTCTTTTGCGAGTTGAATGGCTTTTTCTGTAGCCTCCGTCATGATCACAATTCCATGTCCATCATCTCCGTCTAATTGTCCGGTTGCTGCAGCGGTTTTTGTGAAGTTCAGTGATGGGCTCTTGTTTATGGTTCCGTTTTCAAGTCTGCCTAAATAATGTGTAATGCGTGCAACACCGTGAGAATCTATTCCCCAAAGGGAAGTTTCTGTCAAAGCGTTGGCAACAATTGCTGCATGTTTAGCTGACAAGCCACCTTTTTGAAACATCTCTGTGGCCCATGTGCGCATTTTTATATGATCAACAAAATGGTCTTCCATTTTCATTACTTTAAGAAATCAGCTACCTCTGATTTGCATTTCTTTGCAAAATCAAAGAACATTTCAGTGTCTATTCTGTAATTGATGTATTTCACACCAAGTTCACTCCAATGTTTTACTCCTTCCGGAGTGTCAGTGAAGACACCTGTGGCAATTCCTTTTTTCTTACAGATATTAATGATGCGAGTGATCTCTTTAGCAACATCGGGGTGCCAGATCTGTCCGGTTAGTCCCATCGACTGGCTCAGATCGTAAGGTCCGACGAAAATAATATCTACACCAGGAACGGATGCGATCTCTTCAATATTCTTTGCGCCTTCTGTTCCTTCGATCTGTAAAATGAGGATGGATCTGTCGTTTGCCTTTGTAATGTATTCTTCTTTTGAGATCCGAGAGAACTCAGCTGCTCTTACAAAACGACACAATCCTCTTTCACCAACAGGTTTGAATTTCGCGTATTCAACCGCCTTCATTGCATCTTCTTTTGTTTTGATGTGCGGTATCTGTAAACCTGCGATACCAAGATCAAGAAGCCATTTGATATACATTTCATTTACTCCGGGAATTCTCGCCATCAGTTTTAAACCTTTGTTCTCAGCGGCAAGTAATAATGGATACACGTCATTCATGTTCGCAGCTCCACCATGCTCCAGGTCGAGCACACCGAAATCAAATCCGGCCATGGCAAGCATTTCAACTACTTCCGGTTTTGTGATCCTGACAAAGGGTCCAATTAAAGCCTTCTTTGATTCGATCCAGTTATTCTTTTCCATCGTTTAATTTTTTATCTGTAATGATTTCTGATGTGGTGGGATCAGCATATCTTTTTTGAATTCTTCTCTTGACAAGAAAGGATAAAGATCTTCCAATGGTGGAGATAC
>DAORJH010000262.1:0-4089 GCA_035438925.1 Bacteroidia bacterium
GGATGGGGTATATGGCTACGGTGAGGCCTGCTTGCCAAAATACCTTGGGGAGTCAACAGAAGAAACCCTTACCTTTTTAAAACAAGTGAAGCTCCTGTTTGAAAAGGCTACAAAGCTTGAACAAATACAGGAGATGAAAGATGAGCTTGATCGAATTTTTCCTGCGAATAATGCTGGAAAAGCAGCCTTGGATACTTCCTACTGGGATCTGAAAGGTAAGTTGTTGAACAAACCCTTGTATTCTTTGTTTGGAATTCAAAAGAGTGATGAAATCGTGACCAGTCATACAATAGGAATTGATGAGGAAAAGAAGATAGAAGAGAAAGTGATGGAGGCGGAAGAATTTAAAATTTTGAAGATAAAAATCGGGACCAAGGATGATAAAGAACTCATTAGAACATTAAAAAAGTTTACAGATAAACCACTTTATGTAGATGTGAATCAGGGATGGACCGATCTTGGATTCGCCATTGAGATGAGTCATTTCCTTTCTGAAAACAATGTTGTTCTAATTGAACAGCCAATGCCGGTGAATAGAATAGAGGAGATGGTGCTGCTTACGGAAAAGAGTCCGATCCCTACGATTGCTGATGAAAACGTGAAGCGATTGAGTGATATTGCGAATTTAAAAGGTGTTTTTTCCGGGATCAATATCAAATTGATGAAATGTGGAGGAGTGACGGAAGCATTTAAAATGATCGAATCTGCAAAAACAAATAATATGAAAGTGATGCTGGGTTGTATGGCAGAGAGTTCATGCGCCACAGCGGCAATGGTTCATTTTGCAGGAATGGCTGACTATGTTGATCTCGATGCTCCTTGTTTGATCAAGAACGATCCTTTTGAAGGAATCAATTATATGAATGGAAGAATAACGCCTCTTGATTCACCTGGAATCGGCATTCGACTCAAATCAATCGATTCTCTTTTCGAATAATAGTTTTAAAAAGACGCAATCTTTCTTTCGATCAGATCAAAGGTTTTGGTCCCGGCTCATCCTCTTTTCTGAAATTTTCTTCAGGTTTATCAAATGGTCTTTTGCCAAAAATCTCCTCAAGATCTTCTTTAAAGATCACTTCCTTCTCCAGTAATTTTTCGGCAAGCAGGGTTAACTTATCTTTATTTGTAGTAAGGATCTGTTTTGTTTTAGCATAGGCTACATCCACCATTTTCTTTACCTCTTCATCTATTGTCTTCGCAGTACTCTCGCTGTATGGTTTGCCGAATGAATACTCGCTTTGACCACTGCTGTCGTAATAACTGATGTTCCCAACTTTATCATTCAATCCGTAATATACAATGGAAGCATAAGCTTGTTTGGTTATCTTTTCCAAATCACTTAATGCCCCTGTACTTACTTTACCAAAAGCAATTTCCTCAGCGGCTCTTCCACCTAATGCAGCGCACATTTCATCCATGATCTGCTCTGCAGTGGTGATCTGTCTTTCTTCCGGTAAATACCAGGCTGCGCCTAATGATCTTCCGCGAGGCACAATAGTAACTTTAACTAGAGGACTAGCGTGTTCCAACATCCAGCTTACAGTTGCGTGACCTGCTTCGTGAAATGCGATCACGCGTTTTTCATTCTTGGTAATGATCTTATTCTTCTTCTCGAGTCCGGCAATGATCCTGTCTACTGCATCTAAAAAATCCTGTTTAGTAACAGTTTTCTTATTAGAACGTGCAGCGATCAAAGCAGCCTCATTACAAATGTTGGCAATATCAGCTCCGCTGAATCCCGGTGTTTGTCTAGCCAAAAATTCAATGTTCACACTTTCATCGATCTTGATCTTCTTCAAGTGCACTTTGAAAATATCCTTTCTTTCATTCAGGTCTGGCATATCCACGTAGATCTGTCTGTCGAAACGACCGGCACGCATCAAGGCTCTGTCCAATATATCCGCACGGTTCGTTGCAGCCAGGATGATCACACCACTGTTCGTTCCGAACCCGTCCATTTCAGTCAATAATTGATTCAATGTATTCTCCCTCTCATCATTTGAACCTGCAGAAATACTTTTTCCTCTGGCTCTACCGATCGCATCGATCTCATCAATGAAAATGATACATGGTGCCTTTTCTTTTGCCTGTCTGAACAGATCTCTCACGCGACTTGCACCAACACCTACGAACATTTCCACGAAGTCAGATCCACTCAAAGAGAAGAAAGGAACCTTTGCTTCACCTGCTACTGCTTTTGCTAATAATGTTTTACCTGTACCCGGAGGGCCTACCAATAAGGCACCTTTCGGGATCTTAGCTCCCAGATCGGTGTACTTTTTCGGATTCTTTAAAAAATCAACGATCTCCATGATCGCTCCATCTAATCCGGCTACATCATTGAAGGTAATGTTCACGTGCGTATCCTTATCAAATAACTGTGCTTTCGATTTTCCTATATTGAAGATCTGACCAGGACCACCACCACTTCCGCCACCACTCATTCTTCTCATCATAACGATCCAAAGTACTACCATGATGATGATAGGAAGTAACCAAGGTAATTGATCACTCATCCAATTTGTTTCTTCAATACTATCTGCAAATACCTGTTTGTCCTTAGGAATTCCAGCTTCATTTTGCACTCTTTCCATTCCGGAAAGAAAATTATCAATTGAAGGAATTGATACTACGAAATGTGGACCTTTGTAATTGCGATCAGGAAAATAAGCTGTACCATTCTTTGCTTTATTTTTATATCTGTCAGATTTCGCAGCAGTATCCGGATCGATAGAGATCCTTGCAAAACTTTTATTCACGATAACCACATTCTTCACATCGCCTTTTGAAAGCATTTCCTGAAAGAATTGTCCCTGTGTAATAGGAATTAATTTCGAGTTGAAATTGTTTCCGTAGAAAACTACAAAGAGTAATACGGCTATTACTATTCCGTAGATCCAATAGAAATTATTACCACTGTTTCCCTTATTTCCTCCACCGAAAGGATTGTTCTGTTTGCCGAATTTCTCCTTCATTCGCTCGAATTGCTTCTTTCTTTCCTCTTCCTGAGAATTGCTTCCATTATCTTTAACGGGGTCGGTATTTTCTTGTTGACTCATGTCTGATTTAAAATTCTTTTATTAGTTGATTAATTCCAGTTCTGCATCACCCCATAAGGCTTCCAGGTTATAATGCTCTCTTGCTTCACGAAGGAAAATGTGTGCCACGATATTCACATAATCTACCAAAATCCATTCGCTGTTCTCGTGACCTTCGCTGTGAAAAGCTCTTTCTCCGGTCATTTTTTCTACTGTTTCTTCAACGCTATCAGCAATGGCTTCCACGTGAATTTTACTATCTGCATCGCAAATAACAAATTGATCGCAAACACGACTTTCAATTTTTGTCAGATCGAGTATAGCTATATTCTTTGCCTTTTTCTCTTTCATTCCTTCCACTATAGCATCAAGCAAATTACTTACTTGTGATTTGGTCAACGTTCTTTTCGGTCTTTTTGCAAGAGGTTTACTCTTCTTTTTTTCAAGATTGGCGATCACATTCGCCTCACGCTGTTCTCTTTCTTTATCTGTAATCACCCGTTTTTTTACAGGAGCTTTTTTAGAACCTGCAGTTTTTTTGACAGGACTTTTCGCCTTTGTCTTCTTTACTGCTTTTTTATCTGAAGTTTTGGTACCTTTTGCTTTTTTAGCGGGAGAGGCTTTTTTTACCGTTTTTTTGGCCATGTTGAACGTTTAGACTCTGATTTTATTTAAATTTAGCTTTGTATCGCTTAAACAACAAATTTAACCTTTTTGCGAAATATGGATACATTATTTGTTGGAAGAAATATCATTTTTTTACCTGAAGTAGAGAGCACCAATTCCTATGCCATATCCATGTTAAAGAACGTTAACATTGCTGAGGGCACATTGATCCAAACAGATGATCAATTGCAGGGAAGAGGACAGAGAGGCAATGCCTGGTATAGTGAAAAAGGACGAGATCTCATTACATCTTTCGTATTCAAACCTGTGTTTCTTGACCTTAACAAACAATTTGTTTTGTATGAGATAACAGCACTGGCTGTATATGACTTATTGGCGCAGTATTTAAATGTTAGTCAATATGACATAAAGATCAAATGGCCTA
>DAORJH010000263.1:0-4086 GCA_035438925.1 Bacteroidia bacterium
AAAGCATCGTTGTTTCTGTTATGCGTAAAGTAAAACACCCTAAGTACGGTAAGTTCGTGAACAAGACCAGTAAATTCGTTGCTCATGATGAAAAGAATGAGTGCAGTATCGGTGATACAGTTCGCATTGCTGAAACACGTCCTCTTAGTAAAACAAAGAACTGGAGACTGGTTGCAGTATTAGAAAAAGTAAAATAATATTTTTGATCTCAAAAAAATTGTAAGATGATACAGAATGAATCAAGATTAACAGTAGCGGACAACAGCGGTGCAAAAGAAGTGCTGGTGATTCGTGTATTGGGTGGTACTCGTAAGCGTTATGCCTCTATCGGGGATAAGGTTGTTGTTACCATTAAACACGCTTTGCCGAGTGGTAACGTGAAAAAAGGGACTGTAAGCAAGGCAGTGATCGTTAGAACCAAGAAGGAGATCAGTCGTAATGATGGATCATATATCCGTTTTGATGATAATGCAGTAGTATTGCTGAATGCGACAGATGAGATCAGAGGTACCCGTATTTTTGGTCCGGTTGCCCGTGAACTTCGTGATAAACAATTCATGAAGATCATTTCTCTTGCCCCGGAAGTATTGTAAGTAAAAAAAGTAAAAAGAAGTCATGTCTAAAATAAAATTAAAAAAAGGCGATACGGTGAAAGTACTTTCTGGCGAGTCCAGAGGTTCTACCGGAAAGATCGTTTCCATTGACACCAAGAAGATGCGTGCCATCGTAGAAGGTGTTAACATGGTAAGCAAAAGCGAAAAGCCAAGTGCTAAGAACACAAATGGCGGAATCGTTAAAAAAGAAGGTTCTATCCACATCTCCAACCTGATGTTTGTTGAAGGTGGTAAAGGTGTTCGTTTGGGTAGAAAACTCGACGAAAAAACTAATAAATCAGTACGTATTTCACGTAAAACTAAGGAGGCAGTTAAATAATGGCAGCAAAAACCTATCAACCTCGTTTAAAAGGGAAGTACAACGACGAGATCGTTCAAAACCTTAAAAAACAGTTTTCGTACTCTACAGTAATGCAAGTACCGAAACTGGAGAAGATCTGTATCAATCAGGGTGTCGGTGATGCCGTGTCTGATAAAAAACTGATCGAATCAGCAGTGAAAGAAATGACTACGATTACCGGTCAGAAAGCAGTGGCTACTTTCTCAACAAAAGATATCTCTAACTTCAAACTTCGTAAAGGTGTTGCCATTGGGGTACGTGTTACTTTACGTGGCGATAAGATGTATGAATTCCTTGATCGTTTGATCGCATCCGCTTTACCACGTATCCGTGACTTCAAAGGAGTGAATGATAAGGGATTTGATGGACGTGGAAATTACACGTTGGGTGTAACCGAGCAGATCATCTTCCCGGAGATCGATATTGACAAAGTAAGCAAGATCCAGGGTATGGATATCACATTTGTGACCAGTGCGGACACAGATAAAGAAGCACACGCCCTATTAACTGAATTTGGTATTCCTTTTAAAAGAAAAGATAAATAATGGCAAAAGAATCGATGAAAGCCCGCGAGGTAAAGAGGGCTAAACTTGTTGCTAAGTACGCTGCAAAGCGCGAACAACTGAAAAAAGACGGTAATTGGGAAGAACTCCAGAAATTACCTCGTAATTCGTGCAAAGTACGTATGCGCAACCGCTGTAAGCTTACAGGCAGACCAAGAGGTTATATGGGAACTTTCGGCATAAGCCGTAACGTTTTCAGAGATATGGCCCTTTTTGGACTGATTCCTGGGGTTACAAAGGCAAGTTGGTAATTCAACTTGCAGGGTATCGTAAATATATGTATATTTGCGCCCCTTAAAATAAGGTAAATAATTGTTTCATATAATTATTTCGTCCGGTAGTGACCGGTTTGGAATAACATATAAACTTAAATAAAAATGACAGATTCAATATCAGACTACCTTACGCGTGTGCGTAATGCCATCAGAGCAAATCATAGGGTAGTGGAAGTTCCGGCTTCCAATTTAAAGAAAGAGATCACGAAGATCCTCTTCGAAAAAGGTTATATCCTTAATTACAAATTCGAAACGACTGAAAACAAACAGGGCTCAATTAAAATTGCGCTGAAATATCATCCTGTTACGAAGCAGTCAGCTATCCGTACACTGGATCGTGTTTCTAGTCCTGGTTTACGTAAGTATTCCGGTGCAAACAGCATTCCCAGAGTAATGAATGGTTTAGGCATTGCCATCGTTTCTACTTCTAAAGGTGTTATCACTGACAAAGAAGCAAAGAAACTGAATGTAGGTGGTGAGGTTTTATGTTATGTTTCATAATTCAAGTAAAGGAGGAAATTAATCATGTCACGTATAGGAAAAGCGCCCGTTGTTATACCTAAAGGAGTTGAAGTTTCAATTGCCGGAGGTTTGGTAACAGTTAAAGGTCCTAAAGGAACCTTAACACAAAAAGTTGATTCAGACATCACTGTGAAAGTAGAGAACGATACAGTTAACGTAACTCGTCCTACTGATCAGAAACGTCATAGAGCATTACACGGTTTATACCGCGCACTTATTGCCAATATGGTGAAGGGAGTTAGCGAAGGATATAAAACTACACAGGAACTTGTTGGTGTAGGTTACCGTGCTGCCAATAAAGGACAATTACTTGAACTTTCATTAGGTTATTCACACAACATTACTTTTGAACTTCCAAAAGAGATCAAAGTAACGACCACTGCAGAAAAAGGAGCGAATCCTACAGTGATCATGGAGTGTGCAGATAAGCAGTTGCTAGGAATGGTAGCTTCTAAGATCAGAAGTCTGCGTAAGCCTGAACCATACAAAGGAAAAGGTATTAAGTTCTCTGGTGAGGTTCTACGTCGTAAGGCAGGTAAATCAGCATCTAAAAAGTAATTAAATAATTAATCTCCCGGCAACTATCGGGAAAAAAAAGATACGATCAAGATGGCAAAAAGTAAATTAAATAGAAGAGAGAAGATCAAATTAAAGATTCGCAAGCGCGTAAAGGGTGAGCCAACAAGCCCAAGATTGAATGTTTTCCGTAGTAACGCTGAGATCTATGCTCAATTGGTAGACGACAGAGCCGGTAAGACTTTGATCGCTGTTGGTTCGGTTGATAAAACAATTAAAGCAGCCAAAGTAAATAAGTCTGAAAAGGCGAAAATGGTTGGAAAAATGATAGGTGAAAAAGCTTTAGCCAGCGGCATAACATCAGTGGTGTTTGACCGTAACGGTTTTCTTTATCACGGAAGAATAAAATCGTTGGCCGAAGGTGCCCGCGAAGCAGGTTTAAAATTCTAAAATTATTAAAATGTCAAAAGAAGTAGTAAAACGCGTTAAGTCAAGCGACATTGAATTAAAAGATAAATTGGTTGCCATCCAACGTGTAACGAAAGTTACAAAAGGTGGACGTCACTTCAGCTTTGCAGCCATTGTGGTTGTAGGGAATGAGAAAGGTGTGATCGGACAAGGACTTGGAAAAGCAAATGAAGTAACGGATGCAATCACTAAAGGCATCGAAGATGCTAAAAAGAGTCTAGTTAAAGTTGCAGTTCTTAACGGAACAGTTCCACACCCTCAAGAAGGAAAATTCGGAGGAGCTCGTGTATTCCTTAAACCGGCTGCTCACGGTACAGGTGTAATTGCCGGTGGTGCGATGCGTGCAGTTCTTGAGAGCGTAGGTGTAACAGATGTATTAGCAAAATCAAAAGGTTCAAGTAACCCACATAACGTGGTAAAAGCTACTCTTGATGCTTTGATGAAAATGCGTGATCCTATCACTGTAGCTCAGCAAAGAGGAATAAAATTAGACAGAGTATTTAACGGTTAATACTGGGAAAAAATGGGAAAAGTAAAAATAACACTGGTAAAAAGTAAGTCTAAGCGTTCTCCTGTTCAAAGAGCAACACTGACAGCTCTTGGATTGAGAAAATCATATCAGACAATTGAAAAAGAAGTGAACCCTGCGATCCAAGGTATGATCGATCAGGTGAAACATTTATTAAAAGTAGAAAACATTTAAAAAAGCATTTGCTTTAAAAATAACAAGTCATGAAATTAAGTGGATTAACACCGGCGAAAGGCTCAGTAAGAACAAATTTCCGCAG
>DAORJH010000264.1:0-4073 GCA_035438925.1 Bacteroidia bacterium
GATCATAGACAAAAAAGGAGATAAAACATCCAACACACGCATTTGGCCCGGTGCTATCGTAAGTTATAAAGGAAAAGAAGCGGTCTGGCAGATCTACTCCCATCAGGCACTCATTGGTGTATCTTCTGAACAAAGCATCAATAATTCGGTACAGGAATTGGAATATTCTTTGACCAATACCATTCGCAAACTGCAGAGAAAAAGAAAACCGGAGGTTACTTTCTTAGACGGACAGTTTGAACTGGATACCATTCGTCGCTATGATTTCATGCGTTCTTTAAGTGAATATTATACGGTGAACAGAACCATGATCAAACCGGGAGTGGAGCTGGAATCATTGAAAGGAAGTGATGCCTTGGTGATCGCGAAGCCGGACAGTGCTTTCACCGACAAAGAAAAATTCATCATCGATCAGTTCATCATGGAGGGAGGAAAGGTGCTTTGGTTGCTCGATCCGATCAGCATCAATATGGATACCTTGAATCTTCGTGGTTTCAGTATCGGACTCAACAGACCTTTGAATTTGGAAGACATGCTCTTTAAATACGGAGTACGTTTGAATCCGGTTCTTGTTCAGGATATGCAATGCGGTATGATCCCGATCAATATCGGATTCAAAAGAGGACAGGCCAATATTAAAATGTTCCCATGGGTACATACCCTTTGGGTATTGCCGGATGGTACACATCCTATCGTAAAAAATCTGGATGTCATCAAAATGGAATATGCTTCCAATATTGATACTGTAACGGCACACGGAATTAAAAAGACCGTATTGCTGCGTTCTTCGCGTAACACAAAGATCCAGCCTTCACCTGCACGGATCGCTTTACAAATTGCAACTCTACCTGTAAAAGAATCACAGTTCAAAGATGGAAATCAGATGCTGGCCATTTTGCTGGAAGGTGCATTCACGAGTTTTGCCGAGAACCGTTTGCCAACTGCTTTAAGAACCAGTCCTGATTTTAAATTCATCGAAAAAGGAAAACCAACAAAAATGATCGTTGTTGCTGATGGAGATATAGCAGCCAATGATTATCAGCGTGCAACGGGCCAGGTGATGCCTTTGGGATATGATAAATACTCGAGACAGGTCTTTGCAAACAAGACTTTTTTATTGAATTGCGTGAATTATTTGTTGGATGATGAGGGAATGTTGCAATTGCGCTCACGTGAAGTGAAATTAAGAATGCTCGATAAGAAAAAGATCAAATTACAAAGAACAAAATGGCAAGTGACCAATGTGGTGATGCCAGCCTTGTTAGTTGTGATCTTTGGATTGGTGCAGTTCTGGTTCAGAAGAAAAAAATAACGTACAGCTTAATTGAAGCGCAATGTCTTGATTGGAGTCAGCTTCGTCAGGATCAAAGTCGGTAAAAACAACATCACGGTGCAAACAACGAAAGTCCCTGCGTTCAAGATCAGAAAGTACATCCAGTTGATATCGATCGCAACATGGTCTACATAATACGTGGTGCTGTCCAGCTTCATGATCTCAAAATAGTACTGCAGGTAGCAGATCCCGATCCCTAAAATATTTCCCCAGAGCAAACCCCTCCCGATCAAATTCATGCTCACGTAGAAAAATATTTTGCGGACAGAAACATTGTTCATGCCCAGTGATTTTACCAGTCCGATCATGTTAGCCCTTTCCAGAATAAGAATAAGTAGCGCTGTGATCATATTGATAACAGCAACGGCTATCATCAATACGATCACTATGATCCCATTGATATCCAGTTTATCCAGCCAGATGAAAATATTCGAGTAAATATCTTTCACAGAACGAACGCTATACTGATAACCCAGCAATTCTTCCAGTTGAATTTTGTATTCATCCAGTTTTGTGAAGTCATCCACAAAAACCTCATAGCTTCCAGTTGTTTCTTCGTTCCAGTAATTGAGTTTTTGAATTTGTTTGAGGTCAACGAAGGTGAGGTTGTTGTCAAAATCAGCAAAGTCGGTCCGGAAGATCCCACAGATCCTTAATTTGCGTGAACGCTGTTCTGTTTTAATAAAAGTTTCCTGTGTGGCACTGTCTGTCACTTCGTGCTTCACTATAAAATACAATTGCATTTTATCATTCAGTTTCAGATCCAGCTTATCTGCAAGCAGTTTACTGATCATGATGTCTTTGGAAGCTGCACTGTCATTAAAAGAAAGGCATTCACCTTCCAGTAAATGTTTCTTTAAAAAATCAAAGTCATACTCTTTATCAACCCCCTTCAAAAGAACGCCTTCATTTTCGTTCTCTGTCTTTAAAATGGCATTCTTAAAAGCACTGCGTTGTACTTTTTTTATTCCTTTGAAACTTTTCAAGGACTTCAATGTATCGGAACGCAAAGAAATGGGATTCTGTTCATTTCCCTGACTGAGACTGATGCCTGAAACGGCGATGTGGGTGGTGAGTCCCGTTATTTTTTTAGTGATCTCTTTTTTAAAGCCGTTCACCACGCTGATGGTAAGAAGCATGACGGCTACTCCTAAAACAATACCCGTTACAGCAATTTTAACGATGGGTTTTGAGATATTAGCTTTATCTTTAACCGCGCCGGTTATTCTTTCGGCTATGTACTTTTCTATATTCAATGCTTCAGAATAGCAAAAATACACATTTCATCGGCTTGGTGCTTTTATTTGCCATTGCTGTAGGTAAACTCTATTCTCAGGATACACTTGTCGTCAAGCCTTTCTCTTCTGTCACCTGTGGAAATGCACGCTTTGATCAGTATTTACCTCTATTGAAAGGAAAGAAAGTAGCTGTTGTGACCAATGTAACGGGCTTGGTAGGTAAGACCAGTATTGTGGATACGCTTCTTAAATTGAAGGTCAATATTAAAAAGATCTTTGGTCCGGAGCACGGATTCAGAAGTGATATTGATGCTGGAGAAAAAGTAGCCAGTTCAAAAGATAAAAAAACGGGGATCATCGTTGTTTCGCTTTATGGAGCCAATAAAAAACCAACGAAAGAACAATTGAAGGATGTGGATGTTGTGCTCTACGATATTCAGGACATTGGTGTTCGTTTTTATACTTATATCTCTACCATGACTTACGTGATGGAGGCCTGTGCAGAGAACAAGAAGCAATTCATTGTATTAGACAGACCCAATCCCAATGGATTTTACATTGACGGACCTGTGATGAAAGAAGAGTGGAAGAGTTTTTTGGGAATGCACAATGTACCAGTTGTGTATGGAATGACCTGTGGAGAATATGCAAAGATGGTGAATGAAGAAGGCTGGCTCAGCAACAAAGTTAAATGCGAACTTAAGGTAGTGGAGTTGTTGAATTATAACCGCAAATGCAGTTACGAATTGCCTGTACGTCCATCTCCCAATATTCCGAATCAAAGAGCCATTTTACTCTATCCCTCTTTGGGATTATTTGAAGGGACGATCATGAGTTTGGGAAGAGGTACACAAAGACCATTTCAGGTATTGGGTCATCCCGAATACAGGGACACCAATTTTTATTTTATGCCCTTACCGAATGCGATCACAAAAGAACCGAAGTACAGTGGAAAAAAATGCAATGGAGTCGATCTTTCGAGGTATCCCGACTGGACAGTACACCCTAAGAAAATAGAACTCACCTGGCTTAGAGTGATGGCATTGAAATTAAAGCGACCCGATTTCTTTGATAAGAACTTCAATTACCATGTAGGAAATAATGAGTTGGAAAAGCAGATCGTTTCCAGGATCACTTTTGAGGATATCCGTAAAAGCTGGGAGCCGGATCTGGAAGCCTTTAAGCAGATCCGAAAGAAATACCTGCTTTATCAGGATTTCTGAAGCGTGATTTAACACGGTTTTTATCTCTAATGAGCTGCAATTGTCAGTATTAGCGCAAAAAAGGAGTCCGATCACCCGTTTCAGTCAATAAAAAGTACAGGACCTTTTTACCTTTATTTTTTGGCTTTTCTCCTTTAGAAAGCTATTTTTGTGAACAGTATTTAAAATGGCAAACTTTGATTTAATAATGCCCAAAATGGGTGAGAGTGTGGCAGAAGCCACGATCATTAAATGGTCTAAGAACGAAGGAGACAGTATTCGTGTGGATGAAACTGTACT
>DAORJH010000265.1:0-2795 GCA_035438925.1 Bacteroidia bacterium
GCGATCGTACCATTGCCGATGCCATTACCGAGCAGGTGGGTAAAATTGGCGAAAGGTTACAGCCCGTGCCTTAATATTAGGCAAAACATTTCTTTTTAATTGTGATGGAGTGAAACTAGTATCAGATTCTGTCCAGGAATAAATAAATGCTTGACCATTATTGATTTTGCTTAATTGCAATCGACTATCGATTGCCGGTTTTATATTGTTGTTGCCAGGATCTGCAGACCAAGGATTAATGTTATATCCAGGAGAACCTGTCATACCCCCGCAACCTTCACTTGACATGGAATCAACAGTGAGCACCGACCAAGTGGAAACTCCATCAGTTGTAAAATCATAAATGTAAGGACGCTTTCCCGGCGTGTGGTTCCAGTCGTAATTCTCGGGACTTTGGTACTGCCATGTAAATGCAAGAGAATCGTTGTGTTTACTGGAGGTACTGAGTATTGTTGATGTTAGATGCAATTTGCCATTGTAATCCACCCCAATATCCCAACCTTCATTCACGTTAAAAAATGGTATTGATAAGCTTGAATTCGTATTTATAGGGTCTAATTTATTTAGCACTACTGTCATATTCGGTGCTGTAAAGTCAATGCCGGGAATTTGCATCCATGAATTACCTGAGTTGCTTGTTTTAAAAACAATAGGCTGCCATCCCTTGTTTGGAGTGGTGTTGTTATTGGAGTGAGTATTACTTGCACCAATAAATACGACGTAACCTACAGTTCCAGATTCATTAAAGGCCATACGTGGATGTTCCCACAAATTATTATTGTTCAAGGTACTGGTAATAGTTGAAGGAATGAGGGTATCGCTTGTCCATGTAAATGTACCTGCATTAAATGTCCCTTTAATAACAGCTCCACCTTTGAAATTGATTGGCTGTCCATTCATATCTTTCCCGGTATAACGTTCGGCCAGACTTCTGATCATCCCATCATCAGTTGACGAGAAAGAATGCATGGACATATCATGTTTAGCGAGACCGGGATTATAAGGGGGCGTATTGTTTGCAATTTGTGTAGCATTGGCAACAGCACTGGCAGTAAAATTTCTTGCGCTAATTGAAGCTGATTTACTTGCATACCAATTACCAATATAATCTCCGTTTAATGTACTTGTTAAGGGACCCATACCCACCAAATAGGCATTGTCTACATTTGTATTAATAGATGGATTATAAATACCACCTTGAGGAAATTGAGTTTTATTGGAGTTGTTGTCTGACGTGAAAATACAAGTACTGTCCCAATTGTAACCCCAATTCTGACTTATTTTCATCATGATGGAATTCTCATTATTAAAGGGAGAACTTGTAGCTGTACTGTTTCCTTTTTTATAAATAAAAGTCACAGCGTTTAAATTAAAGTTATAATTTAATGGTTTGTTATCAGAAAATAAAACACCACTGATGTCAGAAGAATTGGCGAGTGCTTTCCACATAACCGTTGGCGTCGCAGCGCTTTGCAGTTCTTTTTGAAGAATAGGATTATTTATCTGTTCATCTAAAGGAGTTAAATAAGAGTTGATGTTTGTGACACTGTACTTTTGTTTTAATCTTTCGTACATATTGCACATACCTGTCGGGCCACCGGACTTTTGAGCAAAGCTTTCTAACACGAAAAAGCTTAAAAGAAGAATGATATATGAAACAAAAACTCTATTCATTGCTCAACAAAAAAGGAATCCTAAAAAATTCACTTGTACCTGAATGATTGCTAATCTAAATTAATAAAAATCGTTTGATAAATCAAGAAATAAATGGGTAAAATTGAAAAGTTGACTCAATTGATCAATACCCCTGATAATAGGTATTAAGGTCAGCAGTAACGGCTCTTTTACGGAAGGTAAGTGAGAATTCTGCGATGAGTTCCTGTATATTCTCTTCCTTGCTTTTGCTTGCATCAGGAACGGAATTCAGACTCAAAACCTCTACATCGGTATTGATCTCTTTATTGCTTGCCGCCACAAATGCAATGGCCCATTGCTCTGAATCTGTTTTACCTTTGCCTAAGGTATAAACGTAAAGTTGTCCCTTCTGGTATTTGTTCTTAGCCGGATAAATACCGACTAGGTCCAGACTATCTTTTTTCTTGTCTTTTTCGTACGCGTAGATCTTTGCTAATTGCAACTGTGCCATGATCACCGATTCCACCATCTTCTTCTGACTTGCTTCTGACTTCATGAATTTATCACTCAGTTTCTTCTTCTCCAATTCACTGTAAAAATAGGCCCGTGTTGTAATATTCCTGCAATAATAACTGAACAAAGTGTCTGCATCCTTTATTTGATTTTCTGTTTTCAGAAGAAGCAAAGGCATGGCAATGTATTGCGCTCTGATCTTTTCCAATCGGGTAAAGAACTGTTTCACCTTCTCATCACTTTTATAAAAGGGCGCCAGTAAAATGGCATAATTCACCAATTCGTGTCTTCCTGCCGCATTCAAATTGTTCAGGTATTTTGAATTCTTCAACACATTGTTATTGCTCAATCCTTCCAATCCGGCCATTAGATTTTCTGCATTCTCTCTTGCTGTTTTATCCAGATGTTCCAGATCATTTCTTCCGGCATTCGCATTGTTCCTTGCATTGGGATTGTAACGTTTCTGAGCCAGATGCGCATCGGCCAAAATTCCATCTTTGTAATTCAGATAAAGACTTGAAGTGATGAGCTTTTTTTCGAGTAACTGGGCGAGCAAGGAGTAAACAGGACCACGGTATTCATCGTACTTGGCGAGCACAAAAAAAGAAGGAAAGAATTTCTTGCACAGTTCCAGGGAATCCGAAAGC
>DAORJH010000265.1:2805-4047 GCA_035438925.1 Bacteroidia bacterium
ACATTGAAAACATCCTTCACCAGACTTTCCTCTCCAACCAAAGGTGTTTCTCCATTCAATAATTCGGCAAATGCATTATAAGAATTTTGTGTTTTAAGAAAGGCCAATCCCTTGAGCAGACTCAATTGAAGGTAAAAACTATCGCTGTATTGCTTGTACATTTTTTTATACGGCAATATGATCCCGTCATTTTCCAATGTTCCACCATTCACCAGCAATTGCGCTCTGCTGTCTTCACTGATGGATGCGAATTTGCCTGAATTGATAAGACTTAAGAAATCCTGCAAATAGGCTTTTTGCATGCTGATGGAATTTTGTACCGAGTGATTGGCTTTTCTCCTTTTCACCGTGTCGGCACTGCAAAGATCATTCACCAGGTCACTGAATTTGTTTCGCGTAATGTCTACTCCTATCGTTGTATCCTTCAATTGAAATGATTCAAAGAATCCTTTTGTCCATCCTCTCAATCCAATGGTCGTATCGAATGGAGCACAGATCTCGTATCGAGTGCCTCCTTGAAGAAACATTTTAAAGGCAAGGGCTCTTGCTGTTGCCGTATCGCGCAATACCGTTTCGTAGGTATAGATTCCCTTCTCTTTGCTGATCTTTGGTTTGGAGACGATAATGGAATTGACATTCTTTACATTCTTCTCTAATATCTCTTCAAATTCCTTGTGCGTTCGCATGTCGTAATCATTGAATTTCTCAAAGACAATATTCACATACTCGTTGCTGCTGGGTGAGTAATAGGCCTTTCTTTCTGTTCGGTAATCAAAATCAAATCGCGCTTTTTCCTGTTCCTTTTTTCGTTGTTCATCTCCTTTTTCTTTCTCGAGTTCCTTTGCATACAACTCGTTGAATCGACTGGCAGAATTATCAGAAACCTCATCCATGGCCGTAAAGGCAAGTTCTTTATCGGTAATGCGCTTGATGGGCTGTGTACTTTCAAAATCACTCAATCGCAGGGAGGCAAAAAACTCTTCTTCTGCCTCACAATTCTTGTCTCCAGTCATGAAGAGAAAATAGTAATGCACGCCTTTGATGATCACTTGTCCGTGAAATCGATTTCCCTCTTTGTTGGCAGCAGAAAAGCGAATGGAAGGAAATCCGGAATAAGCTCGTATGCTTCTGGAAATATTCTTTTCGAAATCGTATGCACGGAGAATATTCTTTGAGATGAGATTGAGCTCAAAGGTATCTTCCTCCAAGTAATCGAAATCATTGTACACGGCGTGTTTTAGT
>DAORJH010000266.1:0-4038 GCA_035438925.1 Bacteroidia bacterium
ATTCTATCCGAGAACAAAACATGGATAAGCTTTCTTCCTCCTGACACCATCCTTACCCCTCACCCAAAAGAATTTGAAAGATTAGCAGGAAAGAGTGAAAATGATTTCGAACGACTAAAGCTCTTAAGACAGTTTACGCAGAAGAATAATGTCATCGTTATTTTAAAAGGTGGACACTCCGCCATTGCGATGCCTGATGGAAATATCTATTTCAATTCAAGTGGAAATGCCGGTCTGGCCAAAGGAGGAAGTGGGGATGCACTCACAGGGATGATCCTTGGCTTATTGACCAGAGGTTACACACCTCCACAAGCTTCATTGATCGCGACATTTGTGCATGGTTTGGCTGCAGACCTTTGTATCAAAAAAATGAGTATGGAAAGTGTTCTGATCTCTGATGTTATTGCCCGCATTCCAAGGGCTTTCAAGAAGCTGGAAGATTGATCTCAAAAAAAACCTGCAAAGCTGCAGGTTTCATTTTTTTACTTTAAAGTATAGTAAACATTTGTCAGCCATTTGGCTGTATCCTTTTCACTCATAGGATCGGTAACATATTCTTCGAATACGTCACCATTCATCAATCCTTTTCCTTTCATATAAGCATCCATTGCCCTGTGCGCATCGCCGATCTTTTCATAAGCCCCATAATAAGCGATTTGTAAAACTTTACAAGCAGGATAAGTGTGATTCTCGAATCCATTTAACTTCACACCTTTATCAACTCGAAAAGCAGCTGCACAATTGGTTTCACCCTTTTTCTCATCGTACCACTTGTAAATTGAAAGTGGAGCAGCCAGTGGCTGAACCTTGGATTTACCAATACCTTCACCTAATGCAGGGAAATTCTTTCCAAAAAAGGCAGCCAGATCCTGAAACGAATGAGTTTCAAATTTGGTACCTACATAATATGTTTCCGGCCATTCGATCTCTTTTACTTCATAGGCTAATTGCGTTTCCTCTTTCATCTCTTCTGCAACCGTCTTTAATTTTAATAAGCCGCTTTCATAATCAGGGCCGATCATCTTATCCATATTCATAAATAGCATCATTGGTCGGAATAAGAATGGAGCCGACATTTGCATACCCCATATCACTTCTGAGTTACCGTTATTGTCTTTAACCACATAATATACTTTGGTATCATCCATTCCTTCAAATGTTAGTTTTTGTAAAACACTATCCCCATTGAAGCCTGCTATAGCTAAAGTACCTGTACCCACTTCATCATTCTTTGAACTCCAGGTAAATTGATGACCTACTTCTCCGGCTACTCCAGAGTAAACAACGGCGGCTGTAGGATCTTTTTCTGTCCACGGACTCCATTTGTCATGGAACACTTTGAGATCGGTCAAAAATGGTTTGATAACAGAAGAGGAACGATTGATCGTGATACTTCTTTCCACCTTCACGTTTGATGGTCCTGCAATAGCCAGGATAAAATAGATGATTATAAGTACAACGATTGCAATTCCTATTTTTTTCATTTTATTTTTATTTATATCAAAAATAAGGAATTATTCCTGATTACAAATTCAAGCTGCCTTTTTCATCATCTTTTTTGTAAATATAATTGATCTTTATTTCGTTTGCCTGGGTATCGAGATCCGTTTCTGTATTCCATTCCGCTTCCGGGTCTGACAGCTCCTCTTCTTCCTTTTCCCAATGGTAAACAGTTCTTTGCGGGCCTTCTTTCCGGAAATTAAAAGCAACGAGTAACCCGGCTATGGCACCGAATAAATGGCCTTCCCAGCTGATCTCTTCCTTTAAAGGAAAAATTCCCCACATGATACTTCCGTATAGAAAAACAACAAGAGCAGATACGACCATTAAACGCAAATGTCTTCTGAAGACACCACTAAAAAACAGAAAAGTTGCGAGACCATAGATCAATGTACTTGCCCCTAAATGATAGGTAGGATGATCCGGATGATTTCTTCCTCCTATCCACAGCCAGATCCCAGAAATGATCCAGATCCAAAAGAAAGCCTGCTTTGCGATCTTTTCATAGAAGAAAAAAAGCATGGAGCCTAGCACCAGCAAGGGCAAGGTGTTAGATGCTATGTGATCCAGATTCTCATGAATAAATACAGATGTTATTATTCCATGCAATCCTGAGATCTCTCTTGGTAAAACCCCTAAAACAGCGAAATTAAAAGTGGTTGATTGCTTAATTAAAAAGATCAGCCACAATAAGGACAAAAAGATCAGAGGGAAAAAACTTACACTAAATATTTTCTTAGCCAGATAATTTTTCATGCAATTCAATTGCTGAATTAAAATTGCAAAAAATTAAACCGGGAATAGCGTTAAATAATTATATAATTGAGTGAGTTTTTACCGGACCATATGATTATCAAGCTTTAACTTACTGGATAATGGTAACGGTTCCGGCAAGTTCTCTTCGCTTGTCATCTGCACCCGTCAATACAATCTTCCAAATGTAGGTGTCGTCTTTGCAAACTTGTCCCTTATACTTACCATCCCAACCATTTTCAAATTGATCCGTTGAGAACAAACGCTCTCCCCAACGATCAAAGACCACCAGATTGTATTTTACGATTCCATAACCTTTTGGCTGGAAGAAATCATTGTGACCGTCACCATTCGGACTGAAGGCATTAGGCACGTAAATATTGAATCCTTCATTGACAACAACCGGCTTAACAATTGTGTCCTTACAACCCCATTGATTGGATACGATCATGGCGACAGGATAAGTACCGGCCTTTTCAAATATCATTTTTGTATTCCGCTTGTACGAACTAATATTCGTGCTGTTCACATACCAAGTCCAGTTCGCTAGATATTCTCCTAATGATGCGTCGATCAGTTCTACTTCCTCATTTTCGATCACAGCTCCACTGCCAATATGGAAATCTGCAAGTGGAGAAGGATAGGCTGCTGAAACCAATGAAGCCGTATTCTTACATCCATACACATCAGTGAAATTAGCCACGAGTGCATATCCACCCGGTTCTTTGAAACAATATGGGAAATTCAATTCAGGTACATTGCCTTTGCTGTCCATGTTCCAAAGTATAGTGGACAAAGTACTTTTACTTTCCATTTTGAAACTGGTGCAATAAGGGGCACATTGTGTCTTCGCTGTATTCACAATAGTTCCGGTAGGTAAAGGACGGATCAAAAGATCTACCGTTGTTTGTCCCTGACATCCTTTATCATCGATCACACCTAAGGTATAGGTTCCGCTGTACAAAACTGAATTTGCGCTTTTGATTTGCGTATTCTGAGAATGCGATACAAATCCGTTAGGTCCATACCAAACATAAACATGTCCACCACTTGAATTCATATAAACCGGTTCATTCAAACAAACAGGACCTGTGATGGAAGCTGTTGGTTGTGGAACAGGATAGTTCACTAATGGTGTTGAAACTTTAACCTTACAATTGTTCGATCCGGTGATCACCACAGTATAGATACCAGCACTTGCCGGAGTTAAACTTCCTATATCAAATGTTGCAGTGTTAGCACTGAAATTATTCGGTCCGGTCCATTGATAAGAAACACCACCCGAGCTGTAAGCCGTTGCTCTTTGGCCTACACAAACTGTACTTCCTGCTACTATTACCAATGGTAATGGAAGAACAGTGATCGATGCAGTTGTACTGTTTTTACATCCATACATGTCTGTAGCGATCAAAGTGTAAATGCCATCATGCACCTGATGATTTGCAGATGCAATGATCGGATTTGCAATATTGCTGCTGTAAGAATTTGGTCCATACCATTCATACGAGGATCCGCCTGTTGCAGTGAAGGAGATCGGCTGACTGAAACATACCGGACTGGTAACTGCAATTACAGGATTCGGAAGCGGGTGAATGGTTACATCTGCAACAGTAATTCCACTGCAACCTCCAGCGTATACAGTGAGTGTATATTGTCCATTTGCAAGAAGACTTACATTGTTAATTGTGTTGTTCTGACCCAGACTGCTGAAGTTATTCGGTCCTTGCCAAGAATAAGCTACACCGCCACTTCCTGTAAGATTCAAAGTACCTCCGAAACAAGGGT
>DAORJH010000267.1:0-4015 GCA_035438925.1 Bacteroidia bacterium
CCTAAACACATTCCTGATTTCAATAAGAAATTCGGTTATGGAGAATTCATTCAGCTTGATCATCACACGGAAGGAAAAGCATGGATGATGCAGGGCAATAAACGTTTCAGAGAAATAGAAGCGAATTGCTGGGATGCTGCAACTCGTATTCTACAGATGAATGCACACAAAGCAGATAAACAGGTGATCTGCACTATTCCCGTTATGTTCTCTTATTGGGCTAAAGCAAATGACTGTCTGGAAGTAAGTCAATTCTTAAATGATGATATTGCCAAAACAGTGAACGAACATCCCGATAAATTTGTCGGTCTTTGCACTGTACCTATGCAGGACACCAAACTTGCCATAAACGAACTGGAACGTAGCATGAAGAATGGTTTCAGGGGAATTCAGATCGGCAGCAATGTAAATAATTTAAACTTGAATGAAACGCAGTTCGATGAATTCTGGGCAGCCTGCGAAAGTTTAAACGCTGCTATATTGGTTCATCCCTGGCAGATGATGGGACAAGAGCACATGAGTAAATACTGGTTGCCATGGTTAGTCGGAATGCCGGCAGAGATCAGTCGCGCTATTTGCAGCATGATCTTTGGAGGAATATTTGAAAAATACAAGAACTTAAAAGTATGTTTTGCTCACGGAGGAGGATCCTTCTTACCTACCATCAGCAGAATTGAACATGGTTGGGATTGCAGACCGGATCTCGTAGCCATTGATAATCCAAACAATCCAAAGAATTACTTAGGGAAATTCTGGGTGGATAGTCACGTGTGCGATCATAAAATGTTGCAATATGTGATCGACCTGATCGGTGCAGATAAAGTCTTGCAGGGATCAGATTATCCTTTTCCATTGGGAGAAGCGGTGCCGGGCGAACTTGTAAGAACAGCGCCATTGAGTGAAAGCGATAAGATCAAGATCATGGGAGCTAACGCAAAGAACTGGTTAGGCATAAACTGATTTCATGCAGATCGTATTCAACTTCATACGTTCGGTCTTTTTAAAACCTTCTTTCTATTTATTTATTTTCATTCTGATCTTTTCAGTCGACCGATTCAAAAGATGGTCAGATTTTGAAAATGGAAATTTCCCGATGGTGTACGATGTAGACCAGTACTACTCTTATCTCCCTGCTTATTTTGTTCATCATGATCTTAGTTTTTCTTTCCAACACAATTACTGGACCAGCAATTTACCCAATGGAAAACACATTCCTAAGGTTACTATGGGAATGGCTCTTTTGTATAGTCCGTTTTTCCTGACGGCTCATGCCATTGCCAAGAACAGTAACTACAAGGCCGACGGCTATTCACTTCCTTACAAAATGGCCATGCACATCGGCTCTATTTTATTCTCGATGGTGGGGCTTTGGTTTTGCAGGAAGAACTTATTACGATTCTTCAATGAATACATCACGGCGATCAGTCTGATCTGTATTTATTTTGGCACCAATTTATTCTATTACACCTATGGACTGGGAGAAATGCCACATGCCTATTTGTTCTTTCTCTTTTCCCTCTTCATTCATTTTTGTTTCAAATGGCTGGAAGAAAAAAAGACTCGTTCACTTTACCTCCTCGCTTTCTTGGCCGGATACGCTGTCTTAATTCGACCAACAGAGATCATCATCTTATTGTTTCCACTCTTGATCTTTGTTAATAATGCAGCAGATCTAAAAGAAAGATTACGTATGGTATTTTCTTACAGATTAAAATTGATGTTTGCATTGTTCTTGTTTCTACTGCCCTTCTTCGTTCAAATGATCTATTGGAAAATACACGCAGGATCGTGGTTTTTTTATTCCTATGGAGAAGATGAGAAATTCTTTTTCAAGGATCCACAGCTCTTTAATTTTCTTTTCAGTTTCAGAAAAGGCTGGTTTTTATATACCCCAATGATCTTGTTGGCCTTGTTTGGAATCCCTTTGATGAAAGGGAAAGTAAAAGGTATGCGCTCCTTCATGCTACTCCTTCTTCTGATCACCATTTATTTGTTAAGCTCCTGGTGGGACTGGGCTTATGGCGGATCCTTCGGATGCAGGGCAATGATACAGTATTATGCTTTTCTGCTTTTCCCTCTCGCTTCCTTTTTCAATTTCATGAACGAAATTTTCAAGGAGAAATTCATCAGAGTGACATCACAGATCATTATTGGAGTTGCCCTTGTCTTTATGATCGATCTGAATCTTGACCAAAGCTGGCTATACAAATACGGAATCATTGCCAGTGATGGAATGACCAAGGAAGCCTATTTATTGACGATAGGAAAAACGGAATTCAGCTCCGAAGAAGTCAAGAATATCCAAAACTTCATCCTTCCTCCAGATAGAGAGGCAATGAAAAAAGGGAAGAGAGATTGAAAAGTTTTTCAAGGCTTTTGCATTTCCTTCTTGATGGCCAGAAATGACAAAGTAGAACCCACAACTGCAACGGCAGGTCCGAACATCATTCCAATTACCTGACCAGGAATAAAAGGCAGCATCAAAAAGAAACTGTACACCATTCCTACCCCGATAGCATAACCTTTATTTTTCTTGATGAATTGTATTCCCTCAACAATCCCCATTTTATGACGTTCGCAACTGTAATCCAATAATGCAAAACCTATGAAATACCAGCCCAAGAGGAGTAAGAAGGGAGTAGTGATGAAAATAAGTGGAGGAAAGAATAAGCAAGCGATGAAACATATGAAAATAAAAAAATACTCCAGTATCATGTTTCGAAGACTGATCAATGTTCCTCTTCCAATATCTTTCAGCAATTGAAAAAAGTTGAATGGAAAGTTAGCACCCGTTAACTTTTCTTCTGTCTTTTCTGAAAGCAAAGAGAAAACAGGAGAAAGAATGATCAGCAGCACATATTTAATAAACGTTCCACTCACCATCCAGAATAAAAATTTGATCACCCAACCAATGATGAAGCCCACTTTACTAACTAAAAAAGGTCTTGCGAAAGACAACCAATGTCCGGTTTCCGGTATGGATTCAAATTGAAAATAAGATTTCAGCCATTCCGAAATTCCATCTGCCAAAAGAAATATCCCGTAAAAACTGGCTACCCACAATAGCACCCAAAGCAATAAGGGGTAAAACATATAAGGCCATAATCCCTTCTCAAATAAAATCGAAAATCCCTTGAAACAGTTCCCAATTCCCTGAAAAAGATCTTTAAAGAATTTCATTTTATAACTGCATTACATTCTTTCCGGAACTTTTATACCCAGCATTTCCATTCCATTTGCGATCACGCGTCCACAACTTTTTGCCAGTTGCAATCTGAATATTTTAGTTTCTTTATTTTCTTCCTTCAAAATGGAATGATCATGAAAGAAACGGTTAAAGCATTTTACCAATTCGTAAATATAGTTTGCTACTACGGAAGGATTGTGAAGCTTTCCTGCTTCTTTCACAGCATCTTCAAAACCGTAGATCCATTGAATCAGTTCTCTTTCGAGCGCATTCAATTGAAGTCCGTTTACATTCTGATCATAGGCAATGTAGGCTTTTCTCAGAACGGAACATATCCTTGCGTGGGTATACTGAATAAAAGGACCGGTATGTCCGTTAAAGTCAATACTCTCCTTCGGATCGAATAACATCTTCTTTTTCGGATCGACCTTTAACATAAAATACTTCAATGCACCGAGACCGATGGTTCGGTATAAACTTTGCAGTTCACTCTCCATAAAGTCATCCACTTTTCCCAACTCCTTCGTCGTTGCAGCTGCGGTATCAAACATTTCTTGCAACAGGTCATCTGCATCCACAACCGTTCCTTCCCTACTCTTCATTTTTCCTTCAGGTAATTCTACCATACCATAACTCAAATGATATAACTCTTTTGCCCAATCGTAACCGAGTTTCTCAAGAATTTTAAAAAGAGCTTTAAAATGATAATCCTGTTCGTTACCTACAGTATAGATCAACTGATTTAATTTAGGAAATTCCCTAAATCGTTCAATTGCAGTTCCTATATCCTGTGTAATATAAATGCTGGTCCCATCACCTCTTAAAACC
>DAORJH010000268.1:0-4004 GCA_035438925.1 Bacteroidia bacterium
CGGTGATGACGTTTGAAAGAGTAGAGCTTCCGTCAAATTCAAACTGACGAAGTCGGTAATAATTCACGCCACTGGCAGGTTCACTATCACGAAAAGAATATTCGTGAATGGTATTGCTGTTTCCTGCACCGGGTAACTCGCCGATCGGTGAGTATGAAATTCCATCTACACTTTTCTCAACGGAAAAAGTCTTGTTGTTCTTCTCGCTTCCTGTTGTCCAGTTCAATTCGTTCACTTTTAATTCTTCATTGCTATTTCCCTTGAACTCGAGTAATTGTGCGGCAAGTATCACATTGGAATTGATATCATCAAAATAACAAACCGTTGTGCAATAGCTTCTGAAAGCTACGCCGGCAGGAACCAAAGTGGGAATATTTAAATTAACGGATGTTTGAAGCACCATCGCAGAATTGTATAATCTACCGGTCACATTGGTTGAAGTATTCCAGGTAACTTCAAGGTAATACCAATTGGCAGTGTTATAGGCATAAGCAGAAGTCGCCAGATCACTATAACCCCATCCAGCATTCGATTGAATGATCAGACCTGAAGTATTGGGAGCAAGGACCAATGACCAGCATCCTCCACCTGTAGCACCAAATCCTAAATAATTACGTTGATTTCCTTTTGCCCAGGCTCCTAAAACGTTTCCTGCATTTCCAAGAACCACATCGGTTCTGTAATGCCAAGGCCATGGTCCTGCAGTTTGCGCTTCCCATCCAAAAGCTCCGGTATACAATGCAGGAGCTGTTTTTGCACCTGCACCTCCGGCACCTGCTTGCAACCAAGGCGCCCACATCCAGGCAGCTGCCGTTTCAAAATTCTCTATCATCTGTGCTTGCATTCCGAAAGTTAAAAGGAACAAGCCGGCAAATATTTTTTTAGCTCTGTTCATGATCACGGATTTACACTGATGTTCAATAATTCAATACTTAGGATCTGAGGAAAGGTATTGTTCTGAGGAAAATATTCATTCGGGAATAATTCTGTACCAATTAATTCAAGGGCTGAATTGGTATTCCCACAGGTGTTAGGTGCATTTAATGTACTTTGTCCTGCAATGGTCATGGTATAAGAAGCAGGAGAGGTCCAGTTTTGATTTGGGGAGCTTACTTTTGGCGTGAACACCACGCTTACACTGCCTGCATTGGTATTCATGATCTGCAACAAAACTTCATCTCCATTTGTGCAATGATTGATCCGGTACGCGAAATCAATGCCCGATTGAGAAGCGAGAGGAAGCATCGTTAAACTGTGCTTTCCATTGCAGTTCTGTCCATGCATGAGTCCGGCATGAACAAAAAAACAAAACAAAAAAGAAAAGTAGATTTTTATCATTCTCTATTCTTATGATTTAGCAGCATGAAGTTAATAGAAAATCCCAGCAAATACGTCCTGCCCTTGAAAAAATTGCTAATTTCACAGCGATCATAATTGCTTAAAAGGATTTAGCGAAGCATGTTTTACCTTCAATTTAGTGCAGAAAGGTAAAAACCAAAAAGCCAAATCATTCTAAACAGCTATGTGGAATTCAATTTGCTTCTTACCTTTAAAAAAAAATCACATGAAAAAAATACTTTTTCTTTTCCTTGTCATTAGTTCGCCCATCTTTTCTCAACAGAAAAAAGAAAAACTTCAGGATGCGATACAGATCTGCTGGTCTCGTTCCATGGAAGATGAAAAAGAAGCTGATAAAAAATATGTTTTCAGAAACTGTGAATACAATTTTCCTCCACGTCCTTACCGACCAAGCGTAAAACTGGAAAAGGATGGCAAATGTCAGATCCTGCACCTTGGGGAAACAGATATTCATTCATGGGATCAAGGTACTTGGACCTACAATAAAAAGAAGAAGAGAGTAGTGGTGACGAACAGCAAGGGACAAGTAGAAATGAAATTCCGCATCAGCTATTACGAAGCCAATTTCATGAAAGTGAAATGGGAAATGTAATTAACGAATAACGGAAATTCGTTTGCTCTCCGTGTATTTTTCAGAATTCAATTTCAGAAAATAAATTCCCGATTCAAGTCCTTCGCATTTGATCTTTCTTCCATTGCTTTCGTTCAACTCAAAGGTCTTAACAAATTTTCCTTTGGCGTCACAGATCGTTACGGTTGAATTGACCGGATAAGAAACAAAGAATTCTCCTTGATTCGGATTCGGGAACAGAAGAAGTTCCTCTCCTTTTAAATTAGAAAGTTCAATTCCGGTACAAGGCGATACCATCTGCGTGATCGTGGTATTGCTGCTGCAGGTACTCACTGTATTATCTGCCGCAACGGAATAAGTTGTTGTAGTAACCGGACTCACAACAATGGACGTCGTGGTAAAATTACCCGGACTCCAGGTATAGGAAGTAGCACCACTGGCTGTTAAGGTAACGCTTTGTCCGGTACAGATCATAGAGGCAGAACTGCTGCAACTAACGTTTCCGGCAGATGCGTTGTATAATTTCCAGATCTCACAATCCGTAAGCACTCTGTTCCAGATCCCGATATCGTCCAATTGTCCCTTGAAGTTTTTTCCGCCGCCAACAACACCATTGTTCTCGGCACCAAAACGAATATTGGCAAGCAGAGTTCCGGTTGGAATAGAAGCGAAAGTGTGAGAAAGAACACCATCCGAATAAAATTTCCATTCTGTATTATTACGGATGATGATCAAATGATGCCAGGAAGCAAAGTTCGGAGTAACGGTGAAACCGTTCAGGCTGTTGTTGATGTCAAATGTTCCGGCACCGGTCCCTAACATATAAGTGATCTTTTGAGGAGAACCGTTGGGAGCATGATTGAATAGAACACCTTCCTGAAAAAAAGGATTGATGCTGTAATACGTTTGAGATGCTTTGGTATAATCGCTAGTCTTCCACCACATGGAAATGCTGTGAGGAATACTGGAATCAAAGAAATTGGAAGTTGAATTGATAAAATCATTTACCCCATCAAATGAAAAAGAAGCCGCTACATTATTGAAACGATCCGCTGCAGGAGCAGGACCATTAAAAGTAGCACAATGATTGCCGTTGCCGCTCATGTCCATTGCCGTTCCATTGAATGGATACCAGGCAACTAAACTGGAAGTAGAAACATAATCCGGTGCTTGTGCAAGACTATTTAATGAAATGAAAAGGCTGATGGAGAGTAGAGATCTTAACTTCATGCAATTTTATTTTTTCTTTTTATCATCATCTATCTTATCTTCTTCTTTGCTCAGGAATTTACCATCTGCAGTGAACAAGTAATCGGTTTTGCCTAATTCAACTTCATAATTCATATCACCGGTATTAAGAGTTATGCGCGAAGCTTCGGTGATCTTTTTCCCACCTAATTCCTTTTTTACATAATCTGTAATGGAAACAGGAAGATCGGCTATCTCCATTTCTTCTTCTTCCTGAACCAAGGTGCCTTGAGCATTCATGACAACAGTTCTCATCACTTCGGCTTTGCCACCTTCTTTTTTATTCATGTTCGGTGCTTTGAATTCCGCTTCATAATTCCCTTCTTCCGCTTTCCATTCAGCAGCTTTTACGTGAGGATACATTTTACCGAATGCATCCAAAACATTAGCCGGTACTTTAGCAGCATTCTTTTGCGACCAGGCTTGAAAAGAGAGCGTGATCAATAGAATTGAGATAATTTTTTTCATGGTAATTAAGATTTAACAATATAAATGTAATCAAATTTTGATTCAATGGCAATTTTCGTTAAGTTTATTTAGTGAAACTGAGATGAGAATGAGTGATGGACTTAAAACAATTGTAGTAGCCAAATAATGAAGATATTACTGAAATACATTCTATTTCTACACTGTAGTTTTTTTCTTGCACAGATGCCTGTGAAGTTTAATTATTCATACACTATGAATAATTGTAACTCACGCAGTATGTGTGTATATCGTTATGATAATAAATACTTTGTTTTTGGCCATTCTACTAATACACTTACAGGGCAACAGAACGGATTAAATTTATTGATAACAGACACATTTGGTTTAGAGGTTCAAC
>DAORJH010000269.1:0-3998 GCA_035438925.1 Bacteroidia bacterium
GTACTTGGACTCCTTGGCACCTTGATCAGTGCCGTTGCCTATCTTGCTATTTTCAAGATCGGTAAATTCAATGTGGACCTTACTTATTTTTTGCTTTCTATCTTCATTTTTTTCGTCAGTACAATTGTTACGCTCTATTATTTCTATTATATAGAAATTGCTGCCAAGATAAATTCACTGGCGGATAAGATCAAAAATCGTTTTCTCACAAAAGAAATTCCTCGGCAGAGAAATCAGCTCGAAGAAATTGATAGCATCAGTGAGCTGGATGAGCAGGTAGACCTACTTATCACCTCAAGAGAAAAAGAATTAGAACAGATCCGGAATCTGGATAGCTACAGAAAAGAATATCTGGGAAATGTATCCCATGAAATGAAAACGCCGGTATTCAATATACAAGGTTATGTGGATACGCTGCTGAATGGTGGACTGGAAGATCCAAACATTAACAGAGAATACCTTTCCAGAGCAGAAAAGAGCATTGACCGACTCATCAATATTATTGACGATTTGGAAACGATCACCCAATTAGAAACAGGTGACCTGCATCTTGAATTCGAAACATTTGATATTGCAGCTCTGGCGAAAGAGATCTATGCATCACTTGAAATGGCCGCTTCCAAAAAGCACATTCAACTTGAACTCGCAAAAAAATACGATAAGCCAATATTGGTCAAAGCAGATAAATTCAGGATCCGACAAGTGCTGGTTAACCTCATCACAAACAGTATCAAATACGGAAAAGAAAAAGGAACAACCCTTCTAAGTTTTAACTTTCTGAATGATGATGTGGTAATAAAGGTAAGTGATGACGGGCCTGGAATTGACAGCAAACACCTACCCCGAATATTTGAACGGTTTTATAGGGTCGATAAAGGCAGAAGCCGTGAACAAGGTGGTACCGGCCTTGGTCTTGCCATTGTTAAACATATTATTGATGCCCATCAACGCTCGATCATGGCCGAAAGTTCATTGGGTAATGGTACTACTTTCACATTTTCCCTTGCTGCCCCGGAATAATCATTCCGTATAAATAATGGCTTTCACGTAGGATTCTTTCTCTTTTTTGAAAAGAAATGATTGCTTTTTACCATTTTAATTGCAAAAATTACCCATATTTTGTAAACTTGCACAAAATTGTTACAATGGCAGAAATTCATATAACTGGGATACAATACGTTGAAATTAACGCGGAAGAAGGATTGGAATTCAAATACAAACCCGAGGTACCAAAACTGAAGTTAGTCGGAACACTGCTAGACGCAGAAAGTGAGGATGAAGAAGAAGGGATTCTGTTCTTAACCCAGAAGCAATTGAATCAGGTATTACTTAATAAAGATATTGATCTTAAAGTTCAGGATGATCGTTGGTTCTTAAATAAACCTTTAACCAAAGAACAATTGAAGAAAGTTGGATTGGTTGATGTTGATGCGGAATTCATGGGCAATGCCGGAGAATTCAAATGCTACGAAGCCGTTAAGGTTTCCTGATAGATCACCAGATCGCCGGTCCTTTTTTCTTCGAAACCCTGTGTTCAGGCAGTAGAATATAAAAAAGCTGATCAGGCCATATCATCACTTTCAAACTTAACAAAGGCGAACTGAGATGTTCGCCAATTTTTTTATCCTTCAATGCCATTCGGCAAGCCACATCCGAGCCGACACCCATCCATCTGAATATCTTGAATTGAACCGTGATACCGGGTTCATAAAAGAAAATAAAGTATTTAGGATAAGCATTCAGATCGTAAACCGGTTTATCCTGATACCATGCAGCACCACCTCCTGCCTGAACAGGCACGCTCAGCTGCCAGCGTTTTGTTTTATGAAAAACAAAATCAGCATAAAAACACATGTATACAAATTTCAAATAGCGATAATTAATTATCGTTTCATTGTTCTCACTCACTGTTAGAATCGGTTTTTTATAATCATTCTTCAGCCAGCTTACCCCTCCTCCTAATCTTAGTTTTCTTTTAAAGGCTACACCCAAACGCACACCTTGTACTGTTGCAAGCCGATTATCGATAACACTCCATCTTGTTTCTATTCTTGCATCAATATTTGACTTCTGCCTGAACACCTCATGCAAGGTATCCATAAACTGAGCCATTCCTTTCCCGGCGAATAAAATAAGTATGACCAAGACAAAACGTCTCATACAAACAAAATTAGGTTTATAAATCAGCAATATGTCAACTCATTCTTAATTGTATCAACAAAACGATGTAGTAATTTTAAGAACTTGCTGGATACACCAATAGAATATTTAAAAGGAGTCGGACCGGTCCGCGCGGATGCACTTAAAAGTGAATTGGGAATTTATTTTTACAGAGATCTGCTGGAGTACTATCCTTTTCGTTACGTCGATAAAAGTAAATTTCAAAAGATCTCTGAGATCCACGAAGAGATCGGAAATGTTCAACTCAGAGGTGTGATAGAGAAAATAGAATTGATCGGACAAAAAAAAGGCAAAAGACTTACTGCTTCTTTTAAAGATAATAGTGGCAGAATTGAACTGGTGTGGTTCAAGGCTCCGGCCTGGATGGCTTCCAAACTGCAAGTGGGCCCAGAATATATCATTTACGGAAAACCTAGCAGTTTTAACGGACGATTCAATATTGCACATCCCGAAATTGAAATCGTTAGTAACGAATTGCTCTCCGGTCGATCCTCTTTTCAATCGGTCTATAACAGTACCGAAAAACTAAAATACAAAGGACTCGACAGTGAAGGAATCAGAAAATTAATAAAAAATCTTTTTCAGCAACTACAGCCCAAGCATCTTCCTGAAACCTTGAGTCAACGGATCATTGAAGATCATTCGCTGATGTCACGTTACGAAGGAATTAAAGCTGTCCATTTTCCTGATTCACATGATCAACTGAAAAAAGCGTTGATGCGCGTGAAGTTTGAAGAATTGTTCTTTATTCAAGTTCGCTTGCTTCGCATCAATAAGAACCGGCATTTACACAGCGAAGGATTTGTATTTAAAAGAGTCGGTGAAAATTTCAATGAGTTCTTCAGTCAACATTTACCTTACGAACTTACCGGTGCGCAAAAAAGAGTTTTAAAGGAGATCAGAACAGATACCGGAAGTGGCAGGCAAATGCATCGCCTTTTACAAGGTGATGTTGGAAGCGGAAAAACTTTGGTTGCCTTAATGAGTATGCTCATTGCTGTGGACAACGGTTATCAATGCACATTGATGGCGCCGACAGAAATTCTAGCGCAACAGCATTTTGAAACTTTCAAGAACATGCTGGGTAAAATGGAACTGAAGATCGAGTTGATTACAGGTTCCAGCAGTACGAAAAAAAGAAAACAGATACAGGAAGATCTTCGCAGTGGCGCCCTGAAAATACTAATTGGAACTCATGCGCTGATCGAAGAAAATGTAGAGTTCTTGAATCTGGGGATAGCTGTCATTGATGAACAGCATCGTTTTGGAGTAGCACAAAGAGCTAAACTCGCATCCAAAAATAAAATTCCACCACATGTGTTACTCATGACAGCTACTCCCATTCCACGAACTTTAGCAATGACCTTGTATGGAGATCTCGACAGCAGTATCATTGATGAAATGCCACCGGGCCGTAAGCCAATTAAAACAGTTCACTACATGGAAAGTCAACGCCTGCGCGTCTTCGGATTCATGCGTGAACAAATAGAACTAGGAAGGCAGATCTACATTGTGTACCCATTGATTCAGGAAAGTGAAAAACTGGACTTTAGAAATTTGCAGGAAGGTTATGATCACATTGTGACTGAATTTCCACCCCCCGAATTTCAGGTAAGCATTGTGCACGGAAAATTAAAGAATGAACAAAAGGAATTTGAGATGCAACGATTTATAAAAGGCGAAACACAGATAATGGTTGCAACGACTGTTATTGAAGTAGGCGTAAATATTCCCAATGCATCGGTGATGATCATTGAGAGTGCAGAGCGATTTGGATTATCACAGCTCCATCAATTATGAGGCAGGGTGGGTCGTGT
>DAORJH010000270.1:0-3991 GCA_035438925.1 Bacteroidia bacterium
GACAGCCTGAAAAGCTGTTGAGAGAGATCTTTCCTGGTGTGATCCCAGTTTATCAATAATATTTGTTTGCAGCTCAAATAGCAATATTAACAAAAATGAACGAGGGTTCAAAAGGAATATAACTGTAAGATCGAGGATTTTCATTAGTTCTGTTTCGAAATGAATTGAATCATTTCAGCCTGACTGGACTTATAAGAAAAGGAATCTGTGATGTATTTGAAGTTTTCTTTGTCAACGCAATGATGGTAGGATAATTTACTTACTTCCAGTTTCTCTCTGTCATGGACAAATACGGTAAGTATACGAATGAGTTGCTTTGTAGTGAAACAATAACTGGTATATGTTTTTTTGAACAGGATCAGTTTTTCTGTGTCGCTGCTCAGCAGAATAAGCTTCTGTACAAGTTCTTCTATCTCATTTTCTGCAGATGCTTTTTCACATGTTATGCCGGTTTTGAATCTGTACTCTTCTGCATGAACGAAAAAATCCTGCAGTACTTTTTTGGATGATTCCATTTTAAAGCTGGTGTCCAGCTGTTGTTTATTCTCGGGATCAGTCAGGTGAAAGAATGAACTGCGAACAAGTTTTAATTTTTCGATCTCAAAGGGTATGTAGCTCAAGAAGAGATTCAATTGATTTACACTGATGCAGTTGTTCTGGGCGGTTTGATCCACCGTTACATAACGGTCATCATCGGTGTGCGTTCGCAGCATCAGTTGTTTGAAATAATTTATATAGGCTTGCGACATGGGGAGCTGACATTTGCCGTCATTCGGAAAATTATTGAACCATGTGACTTTAGAGTTCTTGATCTCTGCAAAATGGCCGAGTATATTGTTGTCATATTTCTTACTTGTATCAATGATCGGTTTTGGCGGCACAATGGGTTCCGGTGGTGTTTGGTATTCTTTCTCTGAGGAAAAGGTAAATCTCAGTTTACCTGTTTTATTACTCAACAGATAGGTGAATTCATGATCATTCGTTTTTTTCCCTCTCGACAATAGATAGATCGTTTGCGTAATGCTGGCTTTGTCATTTTCGATCACCGCCTTCACGTTCACCGTATCTTTTTTGATGTTCTTTACTAATAACTCATTCTGAGCGGAGGTATTCATCAATGAGTCTTCAACATACAATAGAAATGTGTTGCCGTCTGTATTCACGATCCGTAAATGATTTTGCGCTCGAGCCATTAAAGTAACGAAAAGGAATATCAGGAAAAGTTGTTTACGCATGGTTAAATTTACGCCGTATTTTTGTGAAAGTGATCAAAAATTAGTTTTGCCTTTGATCTTCCAATTGATCTTTCAAGTTCTTCTAACTCTGCTTCTCTGATATTTTTAACACTTTTAAGTTCCCTTAGTAATTTGTCGGCAGTAATATCACTTATACCTTTGATGTCACTCAGTTCTGTTTTGAATGTTTCTCTGCTTCGTTTATTTCTATGATGAGTGATGCCAAAGCGGTGGGCCTCGTCACGGATATGCTGTATCACTTTCAGCGTTTCACTTCTTTTATCCAGATAAAGGGGTAAAGGATCTCCGGGAAAATAGATCTCTTCCAGTCGCTTAGCAATTCCGATAACCGCTACTTTTCCATATAATTTTAATTTCTTGAGTGCTTTCACTGCAGCACTTAATTGTCCTTTTCCTCCATCAATAACTATGAGCTGCGGCAAGGGAAGACCTTCTTCCAAAACCCTGCTGTACCTTCTCGTCAATACTTCTTCCATTGTTGCAAAGTCATCAGCACCTGTAACACTTTTGATATTAAAATGCCTGTATTCTTTCTTCGCCGGTTTGGCGTTTATGAATACCGGCATTGCACTCACGGCATATTCACCTTGTATGTTACTGTTATCAAAACCTTCAATTCTTCTCGGCTGCTCTTTCATCCTGAGATCCTTTTTCATCTGCTCCATGATTCTTTCCGTGTGCCTCTCTGGATCGGTGAACATGATCTGTTTTTCCTTTTCGTGTTTATAGGCAATGGCATTTCTGTGACACAGGTCAAGTAATTTTTTCTTGTCTCCAATTTTTGGAACATAATAAGCACAATCATTCAGGGCAATAGTAAGTTCAAATGGCACTATGATATCTTCGCTGTTGCTATTGAAACGATTCCTGAATTCGAGAATGGCAAATAATAATAGATCATCATCCGTCTCATCCATTTTCTTGGTCAATTCCATTGTTTGTGATTGAATGATGGAGCCGTTCTTGATGTGGAAATAATGGACAAAAGCTTGCTTCTCATCACTGAGAATGCTATACACTTCTGTATTCGTGATAGAGGGATGAACCACGGCTGATTTTCCCTGATGCGCTGTTAAGATCTCTATTTTGTTCTTGTAAAATTCAGCATTCTCAAAGTCAAAGATCTCACTTGCTTGTTGCATTTTTGATTTGAGATCTTTTATCGCAAAAGCCAATTCTCCTTTCAGAATCTGCCTTATGCCGTTAAGATCTTCTTCGTATTCATTCAATTTCTGTTTACCCGTACAAGGCGCCTTACACCGACCTATATGAAACTCCAGGCATTCTCTGAATTTTCCTTTGCCAATATTCGTTTCACTCAGTTCATATGAACAAGTTCTTAAAGGATAAATCTGACTGATAAGATCCAAAAGTGTATGCATGAGTTTTCCTGATGCGTAAGGACCAAAATATTCACTCCCATCCTTTATCATTTTTCGCGTAGGAAAGATCCTTGAAAAACGTTCCTTTTTGATAACGATCCATGGGTATGTTTTATCATCCCTTAAATTTACATTGTACTTTGGCTTTAAACTTTTGATCAAATTATTCTCGAGCAACAAAGCATCCACCTCTGTATCTACTTTCACTGTTTTGATATCAGCGATTTTTTTTACCAATAATTTCAATCGAGAATTATCATGCTCTTTTGTAAAATAAGAGCTGACTCTTTTTTTCAGGTTCTTTGCTTTTCCAACATAAAGTAAATTCTTGTCGGTATCAAAATATTGATACACACCCGGACTGTCAGGCAGCGATTGCAGAAGGGATAGGATATGTGAATTGAACTTCTCCAGAATAGAGCAAATGTATCCTTTTTAAAAATGAAGAGGAAAGTTCCTGAATGAGCCTAATGAAAGTGAATTATATTTTAAAACTCAGATAAACAGCTAGTTACGCAATTCATCTCTACGAAAATTATTCGTATTTTCGAGTTCTGTTTTTAAAAAATTATGGCAAAATTCAGAAGAGAAGATGCGCTTGATTATCATTCGCAGGGAAGACCGGGAAAAATTGAGGTAATACCTACAAAACCCTATAGTACACAGCGAGATCTTACGCTGGCTTATTCACCGGGTGTGGCAGAGCCATGTTTAGAAATTGAAAAGAATCCTGAAGATGCTTACAAGTATACTGCCAAAGGAAATTTAGTTGCAGTGATCTCGAACGGCACAGCTGTTTTAGGATTAGGAGATATTGGGGCTCTTGCTTCCAAACCGGTAATGGAAGGGAAGGGTTTACTATTCAAGATCTTCGCGGATCTGGATGTTTTTGATATTGAAGTGAACACAAAGAATATTGATGAATTTGTGCAAACAGTAAAGAATATTGCGCCCACTTTTGGTGGCATCAATCTGGAAGATATCAAGGCGCCGGAGTGTTTTGAGATCGAAAGAAGATTGAAGGAGGAATTGGATATTCCTTTGATGCATGATGATCAACATGGAACGGCAATAATTTCAGCAGCCGGATTGATCAATGCAGTGGAGATCTCCGGTAAAAAAATGAGTGAGGTGAAACTGGTCATCAATGGAGCCGGTGCTTCTGCCAATTCATGTGCAAAATTGTATATTGCAGTAGGTGTGAAGAAAGAGAACATCACCATGCTGGATAGCAAGGGTGTTCTTCATAAAGGAAGAAAGGATCTTGATCAGTATAAGTCATTTTTTGCATCCGAGAAAACAAACATCAATACATTGGAGGAAGCGATGAAAGGTGCCGATATTTTTGTTGGT
>DAORJH010000271.1:0-3974 GCA_035438925.1 Bacteroidia bacterium
AAATGTATATGGCTGCGAATGAATAGATCCATAACATACAGTTCAAATTCAATCAAACAGAAAATAAAGTGCATTGTAGTCTTCGCCCTTCTATTTATTGGTGATATTTATGCAGAAGATACGATACGACTAAGAGGACCGGACGTAATAAATATTTCTTCCGGCATTTACATTTACGAAGATGCAGGAAATAAGTTAACAATTCAGGAGCTGCCCTCTCAGAATTTCACTCTTTCGACGCATAAAGTTCCTAACCTCGGGATCTCTAATTCAACATTTTGGATACGTCTCACAATTAAAAACTGCAGTCAATTATCCTCTTACTTGATCGATCTCTCATTACCAACAATTGATGAGGTGGATTTTTATGCGAACGACTCAGGAATGGTTCATCAAAATATCGGAGAGAATCAAGTTTTTTCAGCCAGAAAATTCAAAGAACCGGATTATATCTTTGAATTGAATCTGATGCCGAATGAATGCCGAACCTTTTACTTCAAGATCAAAAGTAAAGAAGGAATTCAGTTACCTTTTAAGATTGGGTCTGATCAAGAACTGCAAAATGAACTTAAGAACAAAGGGATCTTATCAGGCATTTACCTTGGCATAATGGCTGTGATGTTCTTTTATAACTTGTTTCTCTTTTTCTCTACGAAAGACAGAAGTTATCTCTACTATATCATTTATGTTGCATTCATATTTCTAACGCAAACCTCACTACACGGTTATACATTTCAATACCTATGGCCAAACCATCCGGGCATTGCCAAATATGCTCTGTTTATTTTTCCATCCATGTCGGGAATAACAGGAGTGCTTTTCATGAGTGTATTTCTACAACTCAAGATTTACAGTCCGCTCTTAAAGAAGATCACCTATGTACTCTGTTTACCTTACCTGGTTTCCTTTGCGTTCATAGCATTTGGAAATGCCATTGCCAGTCAAATACTTCTGGAAATGAATTCATTGATCATTTCCATTTTCATGCTCATCACCCCCATTTTGATCATGCGCAAAGGATTCAAGCCAGCCAAATTCTTTTTAGTGGCCTGGTCGACCTTTTTACTTGGCATTTTAATTTACATCTTGAAGGATTTTGAAGTACTTCCCTTTAATAATTTCACCAGGTACACGATGCAGCTTGGTTCAGCCCTTGAAACGGTTCTTCTTTCTTTTGCACTGGCAGACAGGATCAATTCTCTAAAAAAGGAAAAAGAACTATCACAGAAAAGAATGTTCGATACAATGAAAGAAAATGAAAAGCTCATCAAAGAACAAAATATTTTACTGGAAGATAAAGTAAACGAACGAACTCTTGAACTGAACAAAATAAATGAAGCGCTAACCACAGCTCTTAGTAATCTAAAGAAAACACAAACACAATTGGTAAATGCAGAAAAGATGGCTACCGTAGGTCAATTAACTGCAGGAATTGCTCACGAAATAAATAACCCGATCAACTTCGTTAGTGGCAATATAAAACCATTAAAGCTAGACATACAAGATGTATTGGAACTTATCAATAAATACGAAAAATTTGCGGCAGAAAATGTAAATGTGGAGCAAAGTGAGATAGAGGCCTTCAGAAAATCAATAGATATCGACCTCTTAAAAATTGAAATGAATGAATTGCTCACCGGAATTGAAGAAGGTGCTAAGAGAACGGCTGAGATCGTTTCCGGGTTAAGGAATTTCTCCCGACTGGATGAAAGTGAAATAAAGGAAGTAGATATTAATGAAGGTATCAATTCTACCCTCGTTTTATTAAGAAATAATACACCTCCCAACACAAAAGTGATCCTTGAATTAGAAGAGCTTCCACTCATTGAATGTTACCCCGGAAAGTTGAACCAAGTTTTTATGAATCTTTTCAGCAATGCCTTTTATGCCATTCGTGAAAAAGGCGCAGAGTTGCAAAATTCACTTATAATCAAGACGTATCAAAAAAACAATCAAATAAAAGTTGAAGTAATGGATACAGGGATCGGAATGAATGAAGAAACTAAGAAAAAGATATTCGAGCCCTTCTTTTCAACAAAAAAGATCGGCGAGGGTACTGGTCTGGGTATGTCAATTGTAAACGAAATCATCATTCATCATGGAGCTGAGATCAGTATAGAATCTGAAGTAGGAAAAGGGACCAAGATCACACTTACTTTAAATAAGAAAATTAAATGCTAATATTGTCCTCATGAAAGATAAGGTTAAGATACTCTATATAGACGATGAAAAGCAGAACCTAACATCATTCAGAGCGAATTTTAAGAATGAATATCAGGTGTTCATAGCTGAAAATGCCGCAGATGGGTTTAAGCTTTTAATGGAACATGAATTTCCTGTTATCATTGCAGATCAACGCATGCCTCTAATATCCGGAGTCGAATTCCTTGAGCAAACCACGATCGATCATCCGGATTCGATCAGGCTACTTCTTACAGGCTACAGCGACATTCAAACTGTTATCGAAGCGATCAATAGAGGCCAGGTGAGTAAGTACCTGCAAAAACCCTGGGATATTGAGAAACTCAGCATGGCGATTGATCATTGCATTACTCTCTACAATTCAAAAGCAGAACTGAAAAAGAAGAATCTTGAACTACAAATTGCCAACGAAGAATTAAATAGGTTTGTTTACAGTATTTCTCATGACATAAGATCGCCCCTCACTTCAGTACTAGGTATTATCAATTTAACGCATGTGATGCCAGAACTTAAAGAAGCACAGCCTTACTTTGAAATGATAAAGGAACGAGTTGATCACCTGGATGGTTTTGTAAAAAAGTTAATAGATTATTACAAGAACAGTCGCTCTGAGGATAGTATTGAATTAGTTGAAATCAGAACCCTTATAAATGAGACTCACGCGTATTTACATTTAGACGAGAAGAGCATCGATTTTGCCTGTGAAATTGATCAACAAAGTCCATTTTACGGAGACCCGTACCGATTAGGCATCGTTTTTGACAATTTGTTGTCCAACTCAATTAAATACCGGGATCCTGAAAAGCCTAAACTTCAGATACGGCTCGAAATTATGATTACTACGCAAAAGATGGAAATAAAGATATCAGATAATGGAATTGGAATAGAAGAAAAACATTTGAATAAGATCTTTAATCTATTTTACAGGGCAGAAGATTCATTGAAAAAAAGTGGTTCAGGAATAGGTCTCTATATAGTTAAAGAGGCGATAAAACATATGCGTGGTCAGATCACTGTTGAGTCAAAAATAAATCAAGGAACAATTTTCAATATTACGATACCTAACAATCTGAAGAATGACAGAAATGATTAATATTTTAATACTGGACGACAATAAAATTGATCTGTTCATCAATAATGAATTGATCAAACATTCAAAGATAAATGCAAACATACAGGAGTTTGCTATTTCATCAGAAGTGCTGGAAGTATTAAAGAATACTGATTTAAAAGATTGGCCTCACTTGATCTTGCTTGATATTCATATGCCTGTTATGAACGGATTCGATTTTTTGAATGAATTTGCCAAACTGCCAAAAGAGAAAGTAAGTAAATGTAAAATTGTGATACTTTCATCAACTTTAAACCCACATGACCGAGATCTAGCACAAAATAATCCTTTTGTCATAGAATTATTAGAAAAACCGCTGAATACGGATGAATTATACAGAATTCTTGTACAACACGGAATTTACAAGAGCAATAACTGACTTAATTTTTATAAAACAGAGACAACAGCAGAGTTTCATTGACTATTGTATGATAAAAAACTACTGAATTCCTCTTATAAGAATTAAGTGAGATTGTTTTATGACAAAAAACAAGTAAATCTTACATCTGTAAAAAATCATAGTTTTTTGTGTGCACATCCTGTCGAAAATATCGTAATTTGCAATTAATAATATATTTAATATCATTTTTCTTACATCCAACTATATTAATCCCTCTTTTATAATCTGAAGACTTCGATCTCCATATGACAAAGTTAAGAA
>DAORJH010000272.1:0-3955 GCA_035438925.1 Bacteroidia bacterium
GTAAGTTCTCAATTCAGGATTTGCATTTTGCAATGCTTCTTCCATAATTGAACTTTCCACCACTTTGAATCTTTGAATGCTTCCGTCCGGAGCAGGAAAGGAAATAATATGATTGCTGCTTCCTATTGGAGTTGTTTTTTCATTGGGAGAAGCAAATAACTGCGTCTTAAGATCCATTCCATTTAAATGAAATACTTTATAAACCTGAGGAACGATCTGTCTTTTTCCTGAAGGTGAAACTTTAGCATCTGTGGAAACAGTCCAGTTCCTTTCGGTACTGTTTTGCGCATTCATACTTGTGAAAGCAAGTAGGGAAGCAAGTAGAAAAATCTTTTTCATAGAAATATTGTAATTACCAAATATAGTGAAATCCACTTGAAAACCGAAGCAGATAAATGCTAAAAAACAGGAAAAATCAATGTCTTTTATCGATACCCCACATCATTTTATTACGCAGGGTTGTAAAGAAGTGCTGTCCTTCTAAATTAATTAGATTGAAACGAAAATCAGCTTTCTTCACTTTGATCTCCTTACCTGAATCTACTAAGGCCGTTCTGGAGTCGAGCGAAATATTGAAACTTTCGCTTCTTCCGCTGATCTTGAAAGAGATCTCACGGTTATTAGAAATGATGACCGGTCGAACATTCAGGTTGTGTGGTGCAATCGGAGTTATGATAAAATTATCTGAATCGGGCATCATGATGGGTCCTCCACAACTTAAAGAATAAGCGGTCGAACCGGTTGAAGTAGAGACGATGAGACCGTCAGCAAAATAAGAATTAAGAAAGACGCCATCAACGAAGGTATCTATATTGATCATGGCACTGCTGTCTTTTTTATGAATGGTAAATTCGTTTAGGGCATAGTTAACTTCCTCGAAGGAGTTGCCACAACCACTCAATTCGATCAATTCTCGCTTATCCAGATTGAATTTTTCTTTTACCAGTTTCTTTAAGGCCTTTTTTAGATCTGTCTTATTTACAGAAGCTAAGAATCCTAATCGTCCTGTGTTTACTCCTAAAACAGGAATCCCGGATCTTCTCACCAATTCCAATGTTTCCAACAAGGTACCGTCACCACCAAGCGATATCAGGACATCTGCCTTCGAAACAAGTTCTATGGAATCAGAAAAAGTTTTCAGTTTCAGAATGAAGCTGCTATTGTTCTCTTTTAAAAATCGGTAGTAGGGTTCGTAAACAAGTAACTCAATATTTTCATTCTTCAGAAAACTGCAGATCTGCTCCAGATACTTGGGTTCATTGTCTTTGGTACTTCTCGCGTATACAGCAATGATCATTTTCGCCTGATAAATAGCAAATCAAAGATAGGCTTTTATACATAATTAATCTACTTGCTTCCTTTGCATATTTGAAACTAAATGTTAATTTCACAACCAATAAGCCCCATTTATGCTCGACAGCACACTGCATGAACATCATTTGCTCAGGTATGAGGTTGAACTGCGTGATGAACCTTTTCAATCCTACCAGCGTACTGCTTTCATCAGCTTTTATGATGAAAATGGGAAAAAGGCGGAAGTATTCAAATACGGTGTGATGAGCCCTGAAGAGATCTTTGATCTTATCGATAACGGCTCTGCCGTGCGTTTGAATAACGCATATGTTAAGAATTTTTCGTTGACAGATTATCGTACGAATAAGGGGCTCGACGATGAAGTGATGATCCATTTGCATGACTTCAGCGCCAAAAAATCCTTCTTTGATTGTGACATGCTAACCGATTTCAGTTTTGCCGAATTCGGAGGCAATAAAACCATATTTGAAGCAAGTATTTTCGGTAACGGGAATCTCACTTTTCTCGGTTCCAATTTCGGTGACGGAGATGTGAATTTCAAAAAGGCAAAATTCGGGAATGGAAGTGTGAATTTCAAATCAACGAAATTCGGACAAGGAAATGTTACTTTCTCCAATGCTAATTTCGGTATTGGGAATTTGAGTTTTGTTGATGCCAATTTTGGGAATGGAATGGTAGATTTCAAAGGAACTTCATTCGGCGATGGGAACATTGATTTTAAATTTGCGCGTTTTGCAGAAGGAGATATCAGTTTTGAGAAGTCGAATTTTGGAAAAGGAAAGAAGGATTTTAAGAATGTGGAATTCGGTGGTGGAAAAGTAGAATTCAGAAGGATCAATTTCAATGATGGTGATGTTTCATTTGAAGGAGTGGAATTTGGAAACGGAAAAGTAAGTTTCAGAAGTTCCAAATTCGGTGCAGGAGATAAATCCTTTGAACTAGCCGATTTTGCACAGGGAGAAGCTCAATTCGATCTGGTTGATTTTGGATCAGGCACCATCAGCTTCAATCAAACGAAGGTGAGTGAGATCTCATTTGCCGGATGTCATTTGAATTGCTATACGGATTTCCGGTTTGGGGAATGTAATTTTGTGGATCTGAGTCATACCATTATTCGTGATATTGTGGATGTTAAGCCTGAGAACGACAAAGTTGTGATCAAGGAAATGAATTTAGTTGGCATGCGAATTCTCGGAAGGTTATTCATTGACTGGAGAGCCAATCACGTTGCCAATCTCATCTACACACAAGAAAAGACCTCCCTCTTTCAAAAAGCGGAACAATTCAGGATCCTCAAAGAGAACTTCAGAAATAACGGTCAGTATGATGACGAAGATGCATCTTACGTTGAATTCAAGCGCTGTGAAGCTAAAGCCAATCTTACTCGATTTGAAGAAAATAAATTGAAGACCTACCTGATACATTATCCGGTTTATTATTTTCAGAAATATATTTTTGATTTTATCGGAAGGTATGCCACAGATCCAATACGGGTATTGATGAATGTGGTCATTACTGTGGTCGTCTATGGAATGCTGTATTATTGCGTCACTGAATTTTTTCCAAATTTCGGAACAGTTGCAAGTACCCTTCCACCCGAATTATTGCACATTCATGACTTTTGGAATTGCATGTATTACAGTGCCATTACATTTTTCACGATCGGTTACGGAGACTATTTTGCAGAAGGCTACCTGAAACTATTTGCAGTTTGCGAGGGATTCAGTGGAGTATTCTTGATGAGTTATTTCACTGTTGCTTTTGTTAGAAAGATCTTACGTTAAAAAAAACCAAACCCAAATAATATGACAAAAAAAGTTAGTGCCAAAAAACTCGTGCTCACCCTCGCAGCACTTGTGCTGTTCTTGATCGTAGGATGGATGTTATTCAAAGATAGTGATCGAGTTTCTGAATTAATGCACCCTACAACCAAATATGCGATTTGGGCTTTTATCATTGGTGCTCTTGTCACAATTTCCTTACCCTTAGGTGCCATGTCAGGCTTAACATTTAAACCCAATGCAAAAACAACAGCTATTTTCACAGCCTTTGGTGCAGGCGCTCTAACCGCCGCACTAAGTGTAGAGCTGATCGCTCCCACTGTTGAAGAGATCATCGGACATACGAAAAGCCCTACGGGAATGGCCCAGGATAAAACACATGCAATAGAAACCATGGGAGGATTGATCATTGGTTGTATCATGGGAGGATTGTTGTTTTATTTTCTTGATGAGTTGATCAACAGCAAAGGTGGTTTTTTACGCAAGGTTGGATCAACCATCTCGCACATAACGCATAAAAACAAGCACCAGGTAGTTGTGACAGAAAAAGAAATTCACGATGCTCAAAAAGATAATGAACACAAAGAAGAAGGTGGAGCGCCAATGGCAATATGGTTAGGCTTGCTAATCGATGGAATTCCGGAGAGTTTTGTGATCGGTGCCGGTTTTCTTGCTCTTTTATCAGTTAAACTTGAAGCGGGATTAGCACCTTCTTTCACAGAAGTTTTACCTTACACTTTGATCGCAGGTCTTTTTCTTTCCAATTTTCCGGAAGCGTTGTCTGCCAGTATTGGAATGAAGAAAACAGGAATGAGTACAGGAAAGATCATGATGTTATGGATGTCGCTCGTTTTGATCAT
>DAORJH010000273.1:0-3951 GCA_035438925.1 Bacteroidia bacterium
GTACGTTTTAAGGGATATTAATCTTTAGAACATTCAGTCTTCCCAAATCCCTAAATCTCTAACTCAAAATTCTAAAGGTCTTCAACTCTAAAATTCAACAATTCTACAATTCAACAACTTACTACCTCTCCAATTTCCCCCAAAAACATCCCACTTACCAAAGCATTTCAGCCAGTTCTAAGAAGCTGAATGAATTTTTATGGAATCGGCTCTAACTTTACATCATAATAGTAAATCAATCATTAAAACCCAGTGTTATGAGCTACTTACTAAACAACCAGCAAAAAATGAACGAGATCATATTTCAGAATAAGAACAGATCTTACGGCGCTTATGCCATTCGTTCGGTATACGGAAATACAGTTGTAAAATCTGTTTCCATCATGTCATTGGGAATGGGAATTTTTTTAAGCCTTGCTTTTTACTTAACTCGTCAGAAAGAAATGATAACGAATGAACAGATCATTCCGGTTTGCAGGATCACGCCGGTAGAGATCATTCCGGAGGCGCCGAAAACAGATAAGCCAAAGGCAAACGAATTGCCAAAAAGTAATCCGGCTGGAGGAAATAAAAATACATTAAGTACCACCATCGCCGATTCTGCCAGTGTGAATACAAATACGGTGATGAATGACAATCAATCTGTAGCAACCAACAGCAGTACCGGCACGGGAACAACAGCTGTTGAAACAAGTACACTAACCGGAACAGGAAACGGAACTTTGAGTGGAGGAGGAAATACGGAAGTACATGTGGTGGCTGATTCTTCTCCTGAATTTGAGGGTGGACTGAAAGGATTGTATACTTACCTCGCCAATAATTTAAAATTCCCACAAGAAGCAAGAGAGGCAGGAGCCGATGGAACCGTGCATGTGCGATTCATTGTGGATGAGAACGGAAAAGTTTCTTCTCCAACTGCACTGAACAATGTTGGATTTGGTTTATCAGCTGAAGCAATAAGAGTAGTAAGCAGCATCCCGAATTTTAAAAAACCGGGCATGATGAAAGGGGTTCCGGTTAAAGTTTACTTTACATTACCAATTAAATTCAAATACCAATAAAAGCAATTCTCTTTCCCGCTTTATTTTGTTAGGGTGTATAAAGTGGGTTTTCATAGCAAAGAAAAAAGGACGGAAATTTTTCCGTCCCTTTTTATTATTCGGGTAACTATTTTATTAATGAGATGGAATTAAAAGTTAAGCTTTCTCAACACGCAAAGGCTGTTCAAAAGTTCCCGATCCGCCGCGGCGGACTATCGGGATTGGTTACTTTTGCACTTCAAAAGTGACAAAAAAAAGCTCTAATTTTTTATTTATCCCAACAATTGTTTTACCAATGCCGAAACCATTTTATTATCGGCTTTGCCTGCAAAAACTTTGGTGGCAGCGCCCATTACTTTTCCCATATCACCGGGACCGGCAGCACCAACCTGAGCAATGATCTTCTTTAATTCTTCTTTCACTTCTTCTTCACCCATTTGTTTGGGAAGATAGGCTTCCATGATCGTTGCCTGAAATTGTTCTGTTTCTTCCAGATCAGGCCTGTTCTGAGTTTTATAGATCTCAGCGCTTTCTTTGCGCTTCTTTACTTCTTTCTGAATGGCTTTGTTTACACTGTCATCACTTAATCCTTCCGGTGAAGTTTTAAGCAAAAGTATAACCGATTTAATGGCTCTTAAAGCTTCCAGTTTTTTTGCCTCTTTGGCCAGCATAGCAGATTTAATATCTGCGTTGATCTTTTCTTCTATATTCATAATTCAATTAGTTAAAATAAAACCGCCCTCCCGGTTGTTCCGAAAGGGCGGCATAAATTTACAGAATAAATTTTAATGATTCACTGTCAAACGTCCGGTCTTTAATGAGCGTCCGTTATTGTCAATGATCTTGTAAATGTAAAGTCCGTTGTTGTAGTTAGCAGTATTCACTGTTGTTTTACCACTGTTCAATAATTGTGTTTCTACGGCTTTACCTGTTATATCATAGATCGTAACTTGTTTTGCGTTTTCGTTCTCTCCTACAAAATTCACATAATTGGAAGCAGGATTCGGATACACATTCATTGAATAAGCAAGAGGAGTGTTTTCGTTCACACCTACTAACTGGTAATTCTTTTGTACAAAAGCATATTTTTGAATGGAAGTTCCTAAGCCGGATAAAGTAGACTGACTTAAAGAAAGAATAGGATACTTAGAATCGCTCAATGAATACCAGTCTTGAGTTACCTGCTGTGCAGTACCCGGGATACCACCGGCAGTAAAGCTGATGCTTACACTGTTTGTTACTCTGATCACATTGCTAAATGTTTTTGCAGGCAATACCATTGTTCCTGTTGCTTGTGCAGTAACTGTACATACACCGGTAAATGAACCCACTTGACTTAATGCAAGAATAGTTCCGGAAATGGCGCTAGTTGTTCCACCATTTAAAGCAGTTGGATAAGCCATGTAGGAAGCAGGGTTTGCAAAACGTAATTCTGCAGTAACACCACCAAGTGTTAAGAACCCACCCCAATATTTAAGATCGGTAAGAGTACCACTGTAAAATGAACCTGGCAATGTTGAAGAGCTAATAGCTACGCTGGCAGAAGGCCAGATAGAATTCGTAGCTGCTGTTGTTGTGTAGTTCTGTAAAATGCTGCTATGAGTAACGATTGCGAAATTCCAGTTAAGAGCAGCTCCGTTACCACCGGCGCTTACAGTTGTTGAGTCGATCTGGTAAGTTGAGTATTGATCTCCTGCTGTTGGTTCATGGTTTGCTTTCGTGATGGTCACCTGTGCGCTAAGTCCCAGGCAAAAAAGACCTGATAAAAGTGATAAATAGATTTTTTTCATTGTTTGATTTTTATTTTAACAAATATATAAAAAAAAAGGAGATTTTTTATGAGGAAAAGCAGGCCCTTAGATTTTCATTAATTTTAACACTTTTTCAATGTCTTCAGGGGTATCAATGCAATGACTGTCAAATGTTGTTTCAGCACAGGCAATTTTATATCCATTCTCCAGCCATCTCAATTGTTCCAGTGATTCTGCTTTTTCGAGTGCAGAAGGGGCTAATTTGGTTATTTTTTCCAGAATATCTGTTCGGTAAGCATACATGCCTACGTGACGGTAATAATCATGGTTTTCATGCCACACCTTTTGATCTTTCCCTTTTAAGAATGGGATCACATTTCGGCTGAAGTACAGCGCTTCATTTTTTGTATTCAGCGTGATCTTCACTTCACCCAGATCAAAAAGTACATCTGCATTGTTGCACTTGATCATTTGTGTTGCGATCTCCGTTTCGCCCTTGCAGATCCTTCCTAAAGAGTTGATCTGTTCAGGGTCCAGAAAGGGTTCATCTCCCTGAATATTGATGACGTAATCATAACTTTTTCCATTTAGTTGATAGGCTTCAAAGCAACGATCGGTTCCGCTCGGATGCTCTGTTTTGGTCATAATTGCTTTTGCACCAAAACTACTTGCATGTTTCACGATCCTTTGATCATCCGTAGCAATGATGAGTTCCGAAAGACAATTCGCTTTTTTTGCCTGTTCATACACTCTTTGAAGCATGCTAATGCCTTTTATTTCGGCTAGTGCCTTACCCGGAAAACGAGTAGATGCGTAACGTGCTGGAATGATGCCTATGATTTTCATTTGTTCTGAATTGATTTCCAAAAATAACTAAAAACTATTAGCTAACTTAGCCTTGTAATAAAATGAAACGGCTGTTTCTCTATATTCCCGTTTTTTGTCTTGCTCTCCTTGATTATTCTTTTCGTAATAGTCAGGAAATAAGTCCGATCCGTTTGCTGTCGCAAATGACAGATTCGATCAAAAACATCAAAAACTTAAGGGTAAAGATCTATGCCTTGGAACGAATCGAAAAGAATTTTCTTTCTGCCAATTCTGAGATCAAGTTGCAGACCAATCCACGTAAATTGTATTTTAAGAATCCGGCGAAAAAGCTG
>DAORJH010000274.1:0-3948 GCA_035438925.1 Bacteroidia bacterium
TTTTTGATATATTTGAATATTTCAGATTGTAATTTATTTCTGAATAGATGTTATTATTCACTTCAATTCTCTTGCATAAAGGTGATGACCGAAGTTCATTCATAATGTTTTTATCATGTGGAGATGCGGTTTCAAGTGAAACTGCATTTAAAATGCCAACAACGTGTGCGGTCAGATCCTCGGTGGGATAGGGGAATCCACCGTTCTTACCTAAAGAATGATCAATAATGAATCCAACGTTTTTAAACATATTAAGTGTGTTTTCTCCACAAATACCAATCATAGTTACAAAATTGAGTTGAATGGATGAAGCGATGGCTGCTCTAACAAGATAAGGTCCCATTCCCACACCTTTTAGTTTGTTCGAAACCCATAATCCGTTCAATTCACCAACCCCTCCATTAAAGGCAAAGGATTTAACAACGTCATAAATTCTGTTATCCATATAACCAACAGCCTTCTCAACCGGCAAAGGAGAAACACCGTCAGCTATTTGAATTCTGATGCCCCCTAATAGTTCTTTCGTTGTACTATCTTCTGCAACCAAACAATACATGAACGGGTTTTCAATCCATACACTGTTGTTGGAGGTTATGCTTTGGATGCCGTAATCGAGGAGTACTTTCACATGCCCTTTTACATACTCCTTGCATAATTCCTTCTCATCAATGGCCCGATAAGCCCACACATTAAATGAATGACTTATGTTCTCATTATCCATAAATTAACTGGTCTGCAATATTTCTTCTTAAAGATCTCGTTAAACTTTTTTTAGAAATAAAAATTCTGAATAGGAATATTTCTTTTTTTATAGAAGGAAGTTGGTGTATTTTGGCAAGTTCTTTTTTTAATTGAACTAGCTCCTCGTTTAATTTGTTATCCAAGCCATTTCCAATTCCAGAAACAGCTCGCGCGAAAAGAAATGTAGAGGGTGATAGTGGTTGCAGGGATATACCAAGATCTGTGGCTGTGAGCCAGGCCCTCTCAAAAGCCCTGCCGGAAAGTACATAACTTAAACTGCTGCTGTCTTCCATTGTTAAAAGACAGATGTGTGATGAATGCATTGCTGATTTATAACTTAACTTTTCCAAAGCACTTCCTTTATTCCATTGCTTTAATTTTTCGACCACTTTCCAGTTTTTGCAAACAGTTAATCCTGCTTTTTCAATTGCAGAGAGTTGAATGGTGTTCAGATCGATCCCATCTCTTTTCTCTTCATTTTCTTCATTTGTCCACCTTATTTCATTCACAAAATCATGATGTCCTCTCTGATCCATCATTCTTAGTCGTTCGATACGTGAGATCAATTTAGCGAGAGCTTCAATGTCTTGTTGCTTATTAAAAAAATGTAACTCAGCCCCCTTCACTGATTCAGCTGCATTTTTAATAGCGAGCAATTGGTCGTTAGCAACCGAAACGCTTTTCTCTATGATTCTGCTGGTCATTCTTTTTTCTATAGAGTCAGAGAGGTATTCAAATTTTTTAAGTTCCGGTTCAGGATCCGCCTTTTTGAAAACAATCTGACAGATCAAGCGTTTTTCGTTAGGTATTGGAAAATAACGTGGTTGTGGAAAAAAGCCGTTTTTTCTTGCTCTCAAAGTAAGGTTTTCAATGGCAGCTCCTAAACTAAAACAGGAAGCAATATTTTCAAAATCCAACAGTGTGTCTGATCGTTCGGCATCAAAAAATAAAAACAAATTTCCTTTTAAACTATACCATTTCCATGGTTGAGAGTTTCCGCCGGATGGGGCTGAAATTGCGGCGTGGACAAGAGATTCTATTTGTTTTGTATCAAGTTCTAAATTGCCATTTGCAACAGGTAGTGCCAAATCTGATGCAATCCGCTGCATTTCATTTTCTTTAAGAGAGATCTTAGGTTTGTAGTCTTTTTTATTTTGGACTTCGTTTCTGTCGGATGATTTATTGTCTCCAATCAACTCCTCAATATCAACATGAAAGCGACCAGACGATCTAAATTGATCAAGCAGTACTCTTCGTGCAACGTCGGTTGCTATACCACCCCCCATCGTAACAGCTGAGGCTAGCTGAGGCCAGGTATTAATAGTTTGTTCAATTTCTATCATTGAGGCACGCAAACGAATGGAAGAAGTCTCAATTCCCAACACATCCAGCATGTAAGGAATCTTCTCTTCCGTTGTTTTTAAGCTTTTTAATGTTTTTAAATCCAAATGATCAACCAGGCCATGCAAAATTGGTCTTTGAGGATCAAGATCAAAACGTTCAACGTCAACAGTGCATCTGTCACTTGCTTCCATCAATACCGGAATTTTCAATTCCCTGGCTTTGTAACGACTGAGCAATTTAATGTCAAAGCCATCAGATTCTTCTATCAACAGATCCAGTTTCCCATTCTTTAGAAAAAAGTCATTCATGTTTGCTTCATTCAAACCTTCCGGAAAGCAGACAACGTTTATAAATGGGTCGATTTCTGAAATTTCTCTTGCAACCGAATACACCTTTGCTAGTGATAAATTATGAATTCCAGTTCTTATTCGGTTTAGATTCGTTAATTCAAGCAGATCAAAATCAGCTAATCTTATTTCTTTGCAGATCCTTTCCATCGCAATCGTTACAGAAACAGACTGACCAACCGATAAACCAATCACACCAATAATTTTTTCTTCGAGTACCTTTCTTTCCTCCAAGGTTATTTTCAACTGATTTCTGCTTGTTCTTACATCTATAAAATCACTTTCATTAAGTAGATGGACCAGTCTGTTAGACCAGGGATAATGAACCCAAGTACCATATTCATGAATTGATTCAGACCCAAGATAGTGACTGATTTTTTCATCAATCTCAGTTTCAGTTAGTTTAAGAGATGGGTGTCTTAACTTGATCAATTCCTTTAATTGATCATGAATTTGATCAGTAACCGAAATCCCCGGTGTCAATAAAAGTTGAGTGAATCGATCAAGATCTGATTTTTTAGATAAAAAGTAAAAATCAGGCCTGTAAATTGCATTTAATTGATTTTGAGCTTTTTTTAATTCTTTGAGTTTTTCTACAAATTCCTGCATAATCTTACATCTAAATAAAGAAATTGATGAATAATTTGTGTCTAATTCGAATTAAATTAACTAACAAAAGCTAAAATAGAATAATTATTCTCATCAAGCAAGAATCCTACAAAAATTACTTATTTTTAATTTAATTTTTCAATTGAAGATAAACTGAACTTGAATAATACGAATAATATTAATGTACTCTATGTAGATGATGAGGAGAATAATTTAATCTCATTCAAGGCTGCTTTCAGGAGATATTATAATGTATTCACAGCACCTTCAGCAGAATCAGCTCGCGTAATTCTTAACTCGAATGTGATACATGTTCTAATTACTGATCAGCGTATGCCGAATGAACTTGGAACAGAGCTTCTTGCGAAGGCTGCAACTGATTTTCCGGATCAGATACGGGTTTTACTTACCGGTTTTGCAGATATTGAGGCACTGAAAGATGCAGTGAACAGGGGAAAGATTTTCAGGTATGTTGAAAAACCATGGAAGGAAGATGAATTGAGAAAGACTATTGAAGAGTCCTATACTGTTTATCAGATCAAGCATGAGCAGGAGAATTTAAATAAAAAGATCTTGCTCACCAATGAACAACTGGAATTCATGCTTCGACAAAAGCTGATTTCCTGATAAAAGACCAAATTATTGGTTAGGAATCTTAATTAGCGAATTAAATATCTTGTAAAATAATTCAGAGCTTATAAATTCAAAACTTCTTAGCGCAATTAGTACACCTTATGTCATTAATTTCCTTGTAGTATTAAATGCAAATACAGCAATCCATATTATTTCTTTGTGACCCGGGTCATAGCCCACATTCATTTATTGAATTATTAAAGAAAAAAAAGTATTGTATTCAAACAGCTGAATTAAGAAGTTACAAAATTGACCTGGATGAAATGAACCAATC
>DAORJH010000275.1:0-2187 GCA_035438925.1 Bacteroidia bacterium
CATTTTCACTTCTTTCGCGAGGAGACGCTTTAACTGTGCCTGAAGAAAAGCTTCTTCATGCATGTTCTTTCCTCCCTCGTCCTCATCGTCCAGCCACATATCAGGAAAGGTCTTCTGCATTTCGGAAGGAAGCATTCCACTGAAAATGGCATTACGTGCATATTGTGTTGCTGTCGGAAGAATGGCAAAGAAGGTCTCTTCACTCTCAACTTTGTAATAATTCTGAATGATGGGTTGAATCACTTTCCATTGATCGTAACGAAGATTATCAATAAGAAGTAAAAATGCCGGCTCAGGTTTATTCAATTCCTGAATGAATTTGTTTTTCAGAAGCGTGTGACTCATTGTGGGTGGATCCGGATTTTTCCCATTCAGCCAGCTCACATAATTCTTCTCAATGAATTTGAAGAATTGTGTGTTTGCATCCGACTTCTGCATCTTCAAAATATCCAGCATACTTTTATCCTGGAGCTTATCCATTTCCAGTTCCCAGTAAACAATTTTCTTATAGAGTTCCATCCACTCCTTCCAAGATAAATTATCATTGATCTGCATTCCAATGTTCCCGAATTCCTTTCGGTATTCTGTATTGGTCTTTTCGCTCACCAATCTTTTGTTGTCGAGTGCTTTTTTAAGCGCGAGAAGGATCTGATTCGGGTTGACCGGTTTAATGAGATAATCAGCGATCTTTCCACCAATAGCTCCATCCATGATGTGTTCTTCCTCACTTTTGGTTATCATGATAACAGGAAGATCAGTATTGATCTGTTTTACTTTCAACAAAGTTTCAATTCCACTCAAGCCCGGCATGTTCTCGTCCAATAGAACCACATCCGGCTTGTTGTTCTCTTTCAATATATCCAGCGCTTCGTCACCACTTCTGGCCGCGATCACTTCATAACCTTTTCCCTCAAGAAAAAGAATATGGGGTTTCAGTAAATCGATCTCATCATCTGCCCAGAGTATTTTAATTTTATCCATCTTATTTGTACTTATGGTAAATATACGTGAAAAGGGCAAAAATAGTATGTAATGATCGAATTAATAAAGCATAAATGGCAATAGCTGAAAATTCGGTATATTTATACAAGCAAAAAATGGCTACTCACAATAAGCGAAAAATAATAAACGATCCGATCTACGGATTCATTACCCTTCCGGATGATATTATCTACGATCTGATCAATCATCCTTTTTTTCAGCGTCTTCGCAATATAAAGCAACTGGGTTTGACCAATCTTGTTTATCCCGGCGCCTTGCATACGCGTTTTCATCATGCCATTGGCGCTATGCATTTGATGCAGGAAGCTGTGTACACCCTTCGTTTGAAGGAAGTGACCATTAGTCCGGAAGAGGAGCAGGGAGCGCTCATTGCTATTCTTTTACATGATATCGGGCATGGTCCTTTTTCACATGCTTTGGAACATAGCTTGGTGAGAGAAGTTTCGCATGAAGATATAAGTGGGATGATCATGAGTTCCCTCAACAAAGAGTTCAAGGGAAAACTTTCGCTGGCTATAAAGATCTTCAATGATCAGTATCACCGTCCTTTCTTACATCAATTGGTGAGTTCTCAGTTGGACATGGATCGTCTGGATTATTTAAAGAGAGATAGCTTCTTTACCGGCGTGAGTGAAGGAGTGATCAGTAGCGACAGGATCATTAAAATGCTGAATGTTGTAGATGAAAAGCTGGTAGTGGAATATAAGGCAATTTATAGTATAGAGAAATTCTTGATTGCAAGAAGATTGATGTACTGGCAGGTTTACTTGCATAAAACGGTATTGAGTGCGGAGACATTGCTGGTGAATATTTTAAAGCGAGCCAAGGAGCTTTCTGCATCCGGAAAAGTTTTGTTTGCTACTCCTGTGTTTCAATTGTTTCTGAAGAATGATTTTAAAAGGGAAGATTTTGAAAGAGATCAGAGTTTATTGGAGAATTTTTCAAAATTAGATGATACGGATGTGATGGCATCAATCAAAGTATGGTGTGATGATGAGGATAAGATCTTATCCACTCTTTGCAAAAAGTTGATCTACCGAAATCTCAATCGAATTGAACTTCACAATGCTCCTGTACTCGTTTCAACGAAGAACCGATTGATCGAAAGTGCTTGTAAATATTTTGACATCAGCAGGAAAGAAGTTAACTATTTGCATTTCAATTTGCAATAGCAATTATACGGAG
>DAORJH010000275.1:2197-3943 GCA_035438925.1 Bacteroidia bacterium
CGATGGATTCTGTGAATAACAGCGCCTATAACGCTGATTCTTTCAATATCAATATTCTTATGAGTGATGGAAGCCTGGTGGATGTAACAAAAGCGAGTGATCAGTTGAATTTGCTCAGTCTGAGTACACCCGTAACGAAGCATTTCATTTGTTATCCGAAGGAATTGGATCTGGCCGGAATTTGAAATTTACCTTTCAATCACAATTTTTTTAGCAGCACATTCTTTGTCAACATTAAGCTTGACCACATAAGTTCCGCTTGCCATTTCAGGTGTTAATGGAAGGATCACTTTTTGTTTACCGCTTAGGATTTCTTCGGGTCTGGAAAATACGATCTTTCCGGTAATATCGATCAAGGTGAGTCCTACCTGGTGTTTTCCACTTAGATCATAGTTTATTTCCAACTGATCATTTTCTTTATTGTAATATGTATGCAATTGGTAAGAAGTGGTTCTTTCTTCGATGGAAATGGCAGGATTTGGATGGATCTGGAATGTATGCAGATAAATTCTGTCTCCGGTGTTCTGTCCATTGTTATTTGTGCAATTGGTCGCGTAATAGAAAGTGATCTTACCTACATTGGTTGCAGGTGCAGTCCAGTTCATGATCCATTGGTTGAAATTGCTTGATACAGGAATGTTGCCGGTTTCCGTATGCGTTACGGAGTATTTCACACCATGTGGGGTCATATGTGAGAGCGTTTGTGTTCTTGCTGGTTGAGTTAAAGTGAATGTGCCTGCATTGGTTGAGTCTGCATCACGAATGGGTTGGATCTCAAATCCGAATTTTAAGGTTGGATTGATACCCGATCCCTGCACTTGTACGGTTACTGTGTAAACCTGACCGGGGAAATAAGAAGAATCGGGTGCAGAGAAGATAAGCGTGTTATTATTTACTGCATTTGAAATGACTACTGCATCTTGATGACAGCCCGACTGCGCGCAGGTGAGATCGTCGGGTGCACCTGTACTACCTGGATGTGCTCCTGAGGATTTGAAGAGGCTGAATGAAGCCAGGATCAAAAGGCAGAAAAAGGAACAGAATATTGCGATCGATCTTCTTTTCATTTTCCAATAGGCAGTGTGTAAGATCTTGTATAGACAAGATCACCTTTATCCGACATGTCATCGTTGGCTGAAACACCGGAAAGGTAGAAGGTAATTTTGTTCTCTATTTTTTCCGGAGCCTTCCATTTCACTTTCCATTCTCCTAAACCTTTTTGCACTGCATCTGTTCCATTGAATGTATAGGTCACATATCTTCTGTCCTGCAGTTTGTAACGATTGTCTGTGATTTTAGTACGGATAGAATCAGTAATGATATAATTTCCTGCATTGAGTTCAGTCTTTGAATCGAGTGCCAGTAATTGGAATCCGAATCGCGTTACATTTTTATCTGAGATACGCACGATCATTGAATAGGTTTTTCCGGGTAGTATCTTTTTGACAGAATCTTCAAACTGAAGAGAGAGAGAGGCTGTGCCCTTATTGATGGCATTGTCATCATGACAACCTGCTTCCGCGCAAGTTGCTTCTCCCGGAGCACCTGTATGTGATGCTGGTGCACCAGCGCTGGATGGCCCGGGTCCATACGCGAAAAGAGCAAAAACAATTGCGATCAATAAAATATAGAAACTATTTTTCCTCATTTTGGTTGAAGACTAAAGATACAAAATATATCTACTTCTCACAATAGTAAATAGCGGCGATCCCAAGACTTAATGGTTTATAGTAGGCTTTAATAAAT
>DAORJH010000276.1:0-3937 GCA_035438925.1 Bacteroidia bacterium
CTGACTATTCGACTTCGCTCGACCTGACTGTTCACTTCGCTCGACCTGACTGTTCACTTCGCTCGACCTGAAAATTTAATTGAACTCGAACTGACCGTTTAAGTGAACTCGACCTGACATCCCGAAATGCTCAACGCTAGTCACTCCGAGCGAAGTCGAGGAGAGAATCCAAGTATAATCAGGTCTCGACTTCGCTCGACCTGACTATTCTACTACGCTCGACCTGACTTTTCGACTTCGATCGACCTGAGTTACAAGCCATGAAAAAAGATTAGCTTACTGGAAGTTGATCCTTAAACTGAAGCCTCCTGTAGCATTGGATGTTGGGAAGGAAGCCGAAGTTTGTGGTTTGGTCTTGATCCAATCATAGAACAAACGAAGGTTGATATTCGGTGTTAACTGATAATCAGCTGATGATCTTAAGGTAATAATGTCTGTTCCACCGGTTGGTATACTTATACCATCTGTCACACGACGTATCACAGAAATATTCCTCCTGTAACTCACATCCACTTTCACTGTCAGATTACTCTCTAATACCTTGCCCTGGATCTTCAATGCCTTAAATCTTAATTTAGGATACATATAACCTAATCCCAGAATGTATTCTTGTCCTTTTGTTTCGATGATCTGTGGCCCTGTAATATTCAACGTTGTGCTCTTATCACGTTTCGTTTCCACATTAGCACTCCATCCCTGCTTCATGAACTGGAAATCAAATTTGATCAATGGCGCAAAAGCTTCAGTAATGGTTACAGCATTGATGTTATAATAAGGAACAAAGTTAGAGGTGATGGCCGTCGTACCTGTTGATACAGTTACAGGCATACGGGCGATCTGATCTTCACCCACAAATAAAATGTTATTGGTATATCCGTTGATGTTGTAAGCACTTTTATAACCATGACGTACGGTAATGGATCGGAAAGTCTTCTTGAACAACGGCACCTTGCCTAAACCATCCCAAGTGATGGTCCAGTTCGGAATAGGAATGGTAGGGAAAATATTTCTGGTACTGTAATTCTTTATTTTTCCTCCTGTATAGGTCCTGTAAAATGCTCCAATTAATACGTCTTGCTGATTATCCTGATAACCGTCAATATAACTTTCTTTCACTCCTTTAATATTGGTAAAAGTGATTGGATCAGGAAGGTTATTGTTATTTGCATTTCCTAATTCTGTAGCGACATTTCGTCTGTCGAGTAAGAATTCATTGAAGAGTTTTGAATCCACCGGGTCCTTGCCATCTTTGAATGAATTGAAACGCGCAAAGGTGCTTATGTTGAAGCTTCCTGTTTCATTTTTACTTTGATGGAAATCAAATCCATTATAACGATCCGATCTTAACCTTGTGGAATCATCAAATACGATAAACTCACTTGTATTGGAAGATTTTTTTCGGTTACCGGTCAATTCTATTTTCAGACTTCCATGAGGTTCAATACTTGCCCTGTATGAAATATCTTCTGTCTTGAGCTCCGTATAAGGTGTTGTTTGCAAGGGAGCCATCGCGAGCCAGCCATTATCCACACTTCTTTCTCGAATCAAATTATCATGCATACCGGTTGTAAATAAAAATCCGGGTGCCTGGTTCTTTGAAGGATCCATTCCCATTAATACAGGAGTTGGTTTGAAGTTCGGAAGTCCCTGACCTCCCTGAAGCTGATAGGTTAAATTGACAGTCTTCAACATCATGATTCCTCTGGCGAGGAATTCAAGAATGTCTTTGGTATTCTCGTTTGATTTTGCTTTTTTTCCGGTATCTGCTGCCGCGGCTGTACCTTTGGTAGGAAGATTGGAAATAGACTTAGATTTATTCTGATTTGTATTCAGCTTTTTAAAGTAAGGGATCTTATTATAAAAAGTGATCATTTGCAGGTTCGCCTGGAAATTATGAGTATTGGTGTTTTGAATGGTGTTACCAATACTGTCGGCTGCTGCGAACGGTCTTCTGTTCCAGGTGTAAGTACCACCGTAACGATAGGTTGTTTTTACAAAATCAAAAATAGGGATCTTGTCAATCGGCACGTTCACATTCAGATCCATATTCTGTCTGAATACTGTTGCCTCTCCTCCATTGATAATATTTTGTTTTACCAGTTCTCTGTTTTTGATCACACTGTCGGGGTGAGAAACCTCGCCCGGCATTTCGAATATCCTTGCATCGGCTGTTGCATTGTAGGTATACTTGATGGACTTACTGAGATCCCATCTCAGGTTGTATGCCCGTGCCATAGTGAAATTCTTATTGATGAGGGCAGGATTCGCAAATTCCGCTGCTCCATAAATACCGGTGATATCCCGGTTACGCAATGCTGCATATGTTCTGCTAAGATCCAATTGCGCCCCAAAACTATTCGGTACTAACTGTAAATTGAATTCCCGAATCAAGGCAAACCATTTCTTTTCAAATGCCTTTATTTTACTGAATGGTTTTATGGTGAATGGATTCTGGAAGGAGAATGCGTACTGAATACCACCACGGTATTGCTTGTTGATGTTGTATTCGACATTCACGCTTCGTTTATCAATTTCAGTGTAAGCATAAGTAACAGAAAAATTCTTCACATCCCAAGGGAATGGCTTTGCATCTTTTCGTTTCAAGCCGTCGATGCGAACATTTGTAAGGTTAAATCCTTTTCTTTCGGTATGATCCAGCGTTTGCGCTTTTATCTCCTTCTTTTTCTCCGAAGAGATCTCAGGATTCTCAAAAACATCTTTCAACCTAACATCCGGATCAAGAGGGTTAAATAATGGAGTAACAATGGTTTGTCCGAAATTATAATAAACAGGCAATGACACTTTCCAGTTATTCGGGAAGAATTTTCCTGCGTTCACATTTGTACTCATGTCCCAATTGGCATTGCTCTCTCTGCTTCTCTCATTGATCTTCTTTTCAACGCTTCCCCAGAATGGTGAGAAATAAGTTCCGGCAAGTGAAACCTGTCCAAGATCCGCTAACTTCGCTTGGATCTGACCGGTTGTTGCCCAACCTCCTTCATTGTCAAATTCAGTTAAGCGAAGTTCGTTGATCCATACTTCCACGCAATGTGCCAGATTATCTGCACTCTTGTTATTCCTTACACCCACCATGACACTCTTGATGGTACCGAGATTCGGATTTCCTACAATTGTAACCGTATATCCTTCCAGACTCTTGCTATAGGGCTTGGTATAAGCACTCAGATTGGTGTAATAACCGTATTCTGTGTTTCTTTGATTTTTTACATTACTAATGTCGCTGAATTTAAAATTGATCTCATTCTCTGCAGGCCATACCTGATATCGAGCATCTACACTATTCGGATCATAATTTCCTTTCGGGGTCAATTTTAACGGTACTTCATACTCGTAAAAGTTGTTATTGTAATCTGTTCCAACACGGAAGAAAAGTGTGAGATCACCGTCATTTAAAGGAATCTCATTCAATTTTTCAGCGTGCACATTCATTTTAATATTCTTGAACATACGTGTATCCAGATCCACATTCTTGAAGATCGCTCTGCTATCACCGTCCTTTAAATTACAAGCACGCATTTGCAAGGCCTGTTCGTTTTGAAGAACAAGGTTGGTAGTTTGAACATTCTGCTGCTGCTGAATATCGGGAGGCATTACATAGTTAACGGGCGATTTTGTACCATTCTCCTGTAAGCTTACTGCAGAAACGTCGAATGAAGTTTGATTATCATCAATTGCAATGTACTCACCCGGCTTTCTGAGATCGAACTGATATCTTCGCCAGTCAGAACGAACCAATTCAAAACGGGCAATACGAAGTAAAACGGGACGATCAAAGCCTTTCATATACACGCGCATGAAACGAATGGAGTTGAATCCTTCAATACCTCCCACCACATTTTCAAATTGAGAGATCGGAATTTTAAACTGGTACCATTTCACCTTCAACCAACTCTGGTAAGCGCGCTTCTTCGTCTTC
>DAORJH010000277.1:0-3936 GCA_035438925.1 Bacteroidia bacterium
GACCTTGTTGTAACCAGTATTGCTGCTGATATTGTTCCGATCACCGGTGAGAACAGAGTTCTTGCTTATCATGGTCTCAAAATACTTAATACAAGTCCGCGTCCCGGCATACGAGCTTTATTGGATCTGAATCAGTCAAAGAATGAAGTGAACATCAGCTCACTTGTTTTTGTACTCGGTCCCCGTATCAATGCAGCTGGAAGAATTGAACACGCCAGCAAATCTGTGGATCTTCTCATCTGTGAAGATGATGCAAAAGCAGCTGAACTAGCTCAAAAAATAAATGATACGAATACGCAGCGAAAAGACCTGGACCTTGGCACAACCAACGAAGCACTTGGATTATTAGATGAAGATATTCTACATGGGAAATCAAGTATCGTTTTATTCAATCCTTCCTGGCACAAAGGGGTTATTGGCATTGTGGCATCACGACTCATCGAAAAATATTACAGACCAACGATAATATTAACCGAAAGCGACGGAAAAGCAACGGGAAGCGCAAGAAGTGTGAAAGAGTACGATGTATACAGTGCCATTGAAAAATGCAGTGATCTTCTGGATCAATTTGGAGGACATAAATTTGCGGCAGGACTTACCTTGAAACCTGAGAATGTAAAAGCATTTCAGGATAAATTTGAATCCATCGTTACTTCAAGTATCACTCCTGATCAACTAATACCAAAAATAGAAATTGATCTAGAGATCGAATTGCATGAGATCACTGATAAACTCATTCGAATTCTAAAACAATTTGCCCCACATGGTCCGGAAAATATGACTCCGGTATTTTGTGCGAGAAATGTTTTTGATACAGGTTGGGGAAGAGTTGTGGGAAGTAATCACCTAAAACTGGAGCTCTATCAAAAAAGCAATCCGAATATTCGCTTTCAGGCAATTGCATACGACAAAGGAGATTTCGTTCATTTTTTTCAGCGTAAAACGCCAATGGACATTGCTTTTAAGATCCAGGAAAATGAATTCAGGGGAATTAAAAGTATTCAGTTACTCATCGAGGATGTACGCATCAGCGAAAAATAAAGATCAGGAAAGATGCTTTCTGAGGAGATAACGAAACCTCATCAATAAGGAAACACCAACCAATGCGAGACTGATGAGTAAGGCGATCCAAACTCCTATTACATCCAATTTAAAATAAAACGCAAGCAGATAAGCAAGTGGTAATGCTATTCCCCAGTATCCGACCAAAGTCACCCAGGTTGACACCTTCACATCCTCTACTCCTCTTAAGATCCCTATAACGGTCACCTGTAGTCCGTCAAACAACTGAAACAAGGCTGCAATGATCAGAAGTTGAGAAGAAAGCGCAATGATGTTTTCATCGTTACTAAATCCCATAGGTAAGTAATTCCTGAAAGCGAAAAAGAACAAACCGAAAATTCCCATAATGATCAGGACCAGCTGAATGGCTGCCTTTCCGCTACCTTCTATGTTCTTCCAGTCATTGCGAGCGCTATACTGACCAACCCTGATCGTTGCCGCACTGCTGATCCCACTTGCGAACATATAGGTAAAGGCTGCTAATTGCAATGAGATCCCGTGCGCATCCAACTGTTCTTTCCCAAAAGTTCCAGCCATCAATCCGGCTATCACAAACGCAGCCACCTCAAAAACAAACTGCATACCGGAATTGATTCCTATAACAGCTAATTCTTTAAAATCTTTCCAATTCAGCTTTACCTTTTTATAAGCAGACGCAAAACTTTTTGCAGATTTGCTTTTAAAAATGAGTAGAAGAAAAATGATACCCATGAATACCCGCGCAATAAATGTAGACCAGGCGGAGCCCATATAACCCAATTCGGGCAATCCCCATTTTCCATAAATAAGGAGGTAATTGAGGATGCAGTTAAGGATGTTTCCGGCAACACTTATAATAAGAGCTGCCTTTGTATTACTTAATCCTTCAAAATATTGCTTACAGGTAAAAAAGAGCGAGACCGGAATGATGGAAAAAATGATGACGCTATAGAAAGGCATTGCCAGCTCAACCACTTCCTCAGGTTGCTTCATGTAATGAAGCATTCCTGATGAAAAAAACAGGATCAGAAAACAAAGAATTGAAATACTTACATTCAGAAAGAGTGAATTTTTGAATAAAGAAGCTTTTTTAAGCTCATCATTTTCCTGATGCGCCCCGGTGATTAGTGGAGTCAGAGCATAACTGACTCCTATGCCAAAAACAAGAAGTAATATATAGATACTATTGCAAAGAATTCCGGCTGCCTGTTCTGCAGCCCCTATCTGGCCAAGAAAGGCATTGTCTACCATACCCGTAACTACATGCCCGAGTTGCGTTACAACCAAAGGCCAGGCTAGAGAGAGCGTTTCTTTTGTGTGAAAATTATTTAGAGATAGCTTCAAGAGTCGGCAAAGATAGTTTTTCCCGACTAGATATTAATGCAACCTGAATTTATTTGTAAGACACTGCGATAACAGCCTCACCATTATTGATAGATATAAGACCAGAACTGCTTTTTACAGTACAATTAAATCGGATCTTCACTTTCTTAGTTGGATTGCCACTTTCATTTACCTTATAATCCTCCATTGAAACTATTTCAAAACGGTTACCTGTAGGCTGATCGAAAGCATTTGAAGAATAAACCGCACCGGTGACAGGATCCGTTAGATTAACGGTTATAGCCGATAACCCGAGTGTATTGGTAACAGGTGAAAACGAATTTAAAAAATTAGCATGGCAGTAACTCATGGTAAAGGCTCTTGCATTGTAATGCATCACACAAGTGTCATTCGGTACTCCAAATCGCACCATCGTTAATTTCACATCATAATCCTGTGGCACTGCATAGGTATGCGAAGCAGTCATTGAATTAGCTGTAGATCCATCTCCGAAATCCCACAAATATTGACCGGCAGCAAAGGTCGGACTAGGCAAGGCATTAAAAGTATAGGTCAGATCTGCCTTGGCCGCGTAAATATTTCCTTGAACAGGCTTTCCTACTTTGTAAATATTGGTATGCTCGCTTATGCATCCTTGATTATTCACCTTCAATCCCACTGAATAAGTTTTGCCATTCTCAAGGTAAGTAACTATATCCTTTTGATTTGCATTCAAACTGTTCCCGTTCACGGTCCATGTAAAATCCGAAACTGTCGGCATTGCTGAACTGAACGAAGCATTGAATCCTAGAGGTGGAAGATTACCATCATTAAAAGGATGCTCTCCTATAAAAAGTGCGTTTGCCGGATTCATGCTTGCATTCATATTACTAACTGTAACATCATTGATCAGGAATGAAACACCGTAGCCACAAGCACCGGCACAACTGCTCTGCTTAAGTTCTGCCTTATAAACATAAACACCATTGCTCGCCTGTTCATGCATGGAATTCATATAATAATTCTGTTTGCCGGCTTCGAGTAAGACCGCAGTTCCATTGACATCTGCCTTTACATAAAAGACCGGTTCTTCTCCTGGAACCTCTGCCGGGAGTGGATTCTTCTTGCAGGAAGATGCAAGAAGAAAAAACAGGCAACAAGTAGTATAGTTAAAAAAGTTTCTCATTATCGTTCAAACAAAGTGTATTGGATCCCTAAGCGAATACCCATGTTATTCTCCCTGGTGTTATTTAATGTTGTACTCTTGTTATATGTATCACTTAAACCATAAACAAATTCAGCATTCAAGAAAAAACGGCGACTAAGTCTTTGATTGTAATTTGCGCTTAGCATGAAATTCATTGTATTCACACCTTCAAAATTCCCCTTTTGCTGTACGGTTTGAATATTGCTTTTAACAAGGTCTCTTTCTGTAAACGTTTGAACCGAATTCCTCGAATCTACAAGAAAGGCAGTGTTTACTCCAAATCCTACTTTTCCGGTACGAGAAATGTTACGGTAAACTTTAACCGGAATGCCAACATACATCAATTCATTAGATGTGATATTCGT
>DAORJH010000278.1:0-3922 GCA_035438925.1 Bacteroidia bacterium
TGAAACGGGCGCTTCTCGCTGTTCTTTTCTGAACCACCATAATGTTCGCTGAACCAGCCTTTGTATCCTTTGATACCATTCAAATGATCAATGATGGATTGATAATGCTTTGGTTCTTTATTATTCAGGATGTAGGCTGTGGCCATTGTCTCAGACCAAACTGAGATGTCACTGGAAGTTGTGTTATACCCAAGCTGTGCAAAAGCCTGACTGACGCGTGTAGAACCACTGAAACCGTCAAGTACATTCTTTACTTTCAGTTCAGAAATTACATCAATAATATAGGGCAGGATCTTTAATTTGGATCCGGCGTATTTTATCCCTTCTGTCTTTGGAACAGATAACTGCAATTGTTTCAAAAGATCATGACCGGATTGCCTATCAGATGTAGAAACAGAACGCTTAAGAGTTTTTAGAACTTTATCTTTCGACACAACTTACAATTATTCGTACAAATTCCTGTTTTCAACAAAATTTTGACACTTAAATTTAACCATTATTCTCATTCCTTCTTTCTTTTTATTAACTATTATTTAGCTGGAATAATATACGAAACCCGCGAAATGCAAGATTGATGCATTTTAACAATGATGTTAATCATATTCACCATGACATACTATTGATAAATTTGAATTGCTTAAGTTAGTTGCTTAACTTTCTGTTTTATTAAAACTGATGCCATGAAGAAACTTTTACTTCCATTGCTTTTCAACTCCCTGCTTTACGGTCAAACGGCCGTCAATTTCAATGTGAATGACTGCTCCGGCAACAATCACATTTTATTCAATGAACTGGATGCCGGAAAAGTTGTGATCATAACCTGGGTAATGCCATGCAGCACCTGTATTGGTCCGGCTTTGTCTGCACAAACAGAAGCGCAGAATTTTGTTCCTTCTAATCCTGGAAAGATCAAACACTATATTGCCGATGATTACGCCAACACCAATTGTACTTCCCTTTCTGGATGGTGCACAACAAATGGACTGACCAGCATTAATGCTGTATTTTCAGATGCAGCCATTAAAATGTTGGACTATGGCAGCAACGGTATGCCAAAGACCGTTATTCTGGCCGGAACCACGCATTCTGTTTTTTTCAATGAAAACAACACGCTTACCGTAGGCAATTTTGTAAACGCGATGAACAACGCCCTGGCCGCATCCAACGCTGTTGGAATGAAAGAAGTTTCAGAAGTATATTCCGGATTCAGCTATTTTCCGAATCCCGCCTCTTCCTCTTTGAAATTAATTACTAATGCCGAACCGATTACTTCCTTTGAACTGATTGATCCAATTGGCAATGTTTTGCTTTCAGAAAGAAATTCATCTAAAACAGAAATAGAAATTAATTTGAAAGAACTCACCAATGGTGTTTACCTTTTAAAAGTGAATGGGCAGTTTAGCCGAAAAGTAATTGTAAGCCATTAATAAATGCATGTACATAAGTAAGCTGATAGTTTTTTTTAGCGCACTTTACTCCACATTTTCCGTTGCGCAATCATGTTGCTCCGGTGGAAGTGGAAGTCCGATCGCAGGTGGCGCATCTCAGGGAGTACTCGTAAAACATCAATTGGAATTATCAGGTAATTATCAGTATTTCGGATCAGGAAAATTTCAAACGGGCACTCAAGATACTTCTGCCTTACTTGATTATCTATTTAGTAATTACCTGTATGGAAGAGTTGCATTTGGACTTACCAAAGAACTCACCATGTCGGTTGAAAGTGGTTACTACATTAATAAAACCGAATACGCTTTGCATAAACGAGACACGATCAGTTCAAAGGGCATAGGTGATCTTATTTTATTTCCAAGATACAATGTTTTTACAAACTGTGGGGAAAAGGGCAATACTGAACTCACCCTTGGGCTGGGATACAAGATTCCTTTAGGAAGTTACAATGATAGTTTTGCAGTTTACCAGAATCCAGTTACACTTAAGAAATACTATACAGCAGCACCACCCACGGTACAACCTACAACCGGTGCACAGGACATTATCTTTTATGGCTTTTTCATGCAAACTGTATCAAAATACGACCTGAAATTCTTTACAAATGCTATTTACATTAAAAAAGGATGGAATCCCCTTGGGCAGAAATTCGGAAATTATGCCAACGTCGGTTTGTTTGTGTGTCGTTCCTTCTGGAATAAATTGGGTGTTACATTGCAGTTGCGTGGTGAATGGATCGATAAAATGAAATACGACAAGAACATTGATATGCTTGCGCTTTATAATATTGACGTGAATTCTACCGGTTGCAAAAAAATCTTTTTTGTTCCTCAACTCAATTACACCTATAAATCCTTAACGATCTATGCATTATATGAATACCCCCTCTATCAGAAAGTGAATCGGGTACAGATCGTGTCAGATGTACAATTCACATCCGGATTAGCGTATCGATTTAATTTCGACTAGAAAGGACTTTTACAAAAATCATTAATTAGTGTAAATTTGTTTCATGAGCGATGAAGCTTCAGCCATAAAAACAACCTATTTCAGCATTTTTGGAAATGCAGCTATGTCTCTTATCAAGTGGCTCGCTGGATATTTCGGGAATTCATACGCTTTGATCGCCGATGCAATTGAATCTACTACTGATATTTTCGCTTCTCTTCTTGTACTGTTCGGATTAAAATATGCTAACCGACCTGCAGATAAAAATCATCCTTATGGGCACGGCCGAGCGGAACCATTGATCACTTTCTTGGTTGTGAGTTTTCTGGTTTCTTCTGCCCTTTTCATTGCGCATGAAAGTATTCTTAACATACAAAAACCACATGATCTTCCGAAACCTTTTACACTGATCGTTCTTGGCATGATCATTATTTGGAAAGAAGTCTCTTTTCAGCTTGTCATGAAAAAAGCAAAGGAGACCAATAGCTCTTCTTTAAAAGCTGATGCCTGGCATCACAGAAGTGATGCTATTACTTCTGTTGCTGCATTCATCGGAATTTCAATTGCTCTTTTAATGGGGAAAGGATATGAATCAGCCGATGACTGGGCGGCTCTGTTTGCATCGGCATTTATATTGTACAACAGTTACCTCATCTTCAGGCCTGCTTTAGGAGAGATCATGGATGAACATCTTTATGATGACCTTGTGAACAGGATACGGGAAATTGCATTGAAAGTGGAAGGAATTGAAGAGACAGAAAAATGCTTTATCAGGAAGGCGGGAATGAAATTTCATGTTGATCTTCATGCGAAAGTACGGGCAGAGCTGACTGTAGAGCGAGGGCATGAACTGGCGCATAAATTAAAAGATACGCTTCGAACTGAAATTCCACAGCTTGGCCATGTACTTATACATATCGAGCCTTTCTTCATAAAATAGAATGTGATCCGTTTTTTAAACGATGCTACAAATATTTCTTAACCAAAATTCTTTTCTCTGTCCCAAAGCTGTGAGCTTAGGTTGCGCGAAAAAGCAAATGCCCAATACACAGTGAATCCCATAAAAAAAATGAGAAGGTGAAAAAAAACTCCTGCTCTGTAACCACACCAGTAAGTTGCTTTCCTGTCCAATGTGATCAGATTCGTTGGCAGGATCAATGTTACGATCAGGGTAAAAAATAACAATGTAATGAACAGACTCTCAATATTCCTCAATGGCCAGTTTAGGGCCTTTCGTTTATTGCTGTAGGGCATTCCCCATTGATGGATCAAACAATAATTCCCCAGATCGGTTGGAGCAAAAAGCATTGCAAGATCTCCTGTATTCTTCTTGAAAAAATTATCCGAACTTAATAATTTAAAGCCCTTCAGGTTCTTCTTGTGGGTTCTATTAAAATCTTCAAGACTTAAAAGAACCTCTAAAGGAAACTCGAATTTAAATTGTTGACTATCCAAGAACTTCAAGCGATAATTTATTGCCAACTCTTTGATCTCTGAAATTTTATAGACCAAACCCGGTTCA
>DAORJH010000279.1:0-3907 GCA_035438925.1 Bacteroidia bacterium
TTCCTTTGCCAATCGATCTGGTTAGCTTCACTGCAAATGCGCAGAGCGATCATGTGCTTTTGAATTGGGAGACAATGAATGAGAAGAACAGCTCACATTATGAAGTCGAACGTAGCATAGATGCTGTTCAGTTTTTATCCATATTCCACATTGAAACAAAAGCAATAAGTGGAAACAGCAATGAAAAACTGATTTATTCTGCAACTGACAATAACCCGGTCAACGATAACGGTTATTACAGATTAAAGCAGGTCGATAAAGATGGGACTTTTAGTTATAGTAAAATTATTTCAGTCAATTTTCACAGAGGGAATTCCATCAAATTCACGGTTTATCCAAATCCAAATAAAGGAGAATTTACAGCAGATGTTTCAGGCATTGAAAACAACCATGAGGTTACATTGCTTTTGCATGATTCGCAGGGAAAACTAGTTTATAAAAATAATTTTTTCATGCAAGACCAAGCCTCCAGTAAATTTAATATTCACCCTGAGATCAAACTTGCGAACGGGATCTATACTTGTACTTTGCTGGTAGAGGAAATAGCCTATCCAGTTAAAGTGATCGTGAATTGAACATGGATTGCCATACAAAAGATTTTTATGTATTCTAGTTCATAAAATTAATCTTCTTCTCTAGTTGAAGTATTAAATTCATTTTAATTAGAATCTCGCTAAATCGTACTGTATTAAAGCCCTCTGTTTTTCCATCGGCCCCAGAGACGACGTATACCCCTATTCTTCACAGTTCTTGTTTTATAAAATACGTGTGTGGTATCAGCAAGGGGACTCGAAACCTGTATGTCAGCTTTATCTGGTAGAGGAGTTAATACAGGTTTGACCTCTTCAAATTTTCCGAATTGACTAGAGACCAGCATGGTAACACCAATAAACATTATTCCTGCAGCCATCAGCAATAACTCATTAATATAGGGTATGTTCTCATATTTCATGGCAAATATACCTTGATTGAGAAGCAAGCCCTCATTAAATATTATTCCACAGATGAAGATACCAATACCAAACATTGATATTCTGTTGAGATGGATATATTTCTTTGAGACAATGATGCCTAGAAGGAAAATTGTGATCACACCCAGCAAAACCAAGTGCAGATAACCAATGATGATAGGCCGGAAACCAAAAGCAATTTTCCCTAAGGGTGGATAAATTGAACCTAGTTGAAGTGTAATCTTTATTGTAAATGCAATGGCTGCAAGTCGCAACAAGATCTTGCCAATGTGCGAAATTTCGGCATCGAAGTGAATATTACGTCTGCTAATGAACACGATTAACCAGGCCCATGCAACTATTTGAGCAAATGCACCAAGAGCGATCAGTGCAAAAATCCAGCTTGGCACAGGAAGCCATGGTATTGAAAGAAAATACGTTGGAAAACAAGAGGCGAAAAAAATAAAGAATATTCTTCTGTTCAACCCTGAAATAATTTTCAGAGCATACAGCTTATCAATCAATAAACCGCCACATGCAAACAAGAACCAGCCATTGTACTGAAAGTGCAAGAAGAAATAGACAGATGAAAGGTACCAGTTCTGTTTTAAATTATGCGTGATCATCATCAAGATCAAAGCAAACGCACCGAGAGATGATACCACGTTGAAAAGAATGGCTGCCTTGAACCAGTCACGGCTCGCCAGCTTAATATTAATTCTGTTCAGATCTCTCCAGAAGATAACTGCAAAACTATACGAAACAAGAATAGACGAAACAGAAAACAGGATTGAGAATAAACCGTAGCCCTGTAAAGGAAAAGATAAAACCATGCCGTAAGCCGAAAATAAATTTGCAAGAAGCAGCCAGCGATACTTCTTATATGCATTTAATATGCCGTGTTTATTCAAATAGGAAACCATTAAAATCATGAGTGTCTCACTTATCCAACCTGTAAAAGCAAAATTGGAATGACCTTGCAAAAGATTTTTCTGATCAACAAATGGAAGCGAAAATGCAATTTTATACCTCAGTATCACGCCCAAAAAAGCAACGATACAAAGGTTGATGAGCGCGATTCGTAACCATTTAAGGGAAACAGGGGTCATAAAAGAGATATGCAAAGTTATTACAAACTTTTGTATTAAGGTTTTGGAATAATCATAAAAAAAAGTGTTGAATGATGTAATATCTGCTTATCCAAATCAAAATCTTCTTCAAGAATTGACAAGAATCACTTCGAATTATGATACACAACATAATTTTGAACGATCGCTTAAAAAAAAAGTAAAAACATGATTTACACACTATCCCTTTAATTAAATTAAGTGTATTTTTGGTCCGTTAAACACAAAACTCAATTATGAAAAATTTATTTAGAATAACATTATTTGCTGCAATTGCAGTGTTTATGATGTCTTGCGGAGGAAAACCAGAAGCAAAGACAGAAAGTACAGAAACCAAACCGGAAGCAAGTACCACCGAAAACGGCAATCCCTCTTATGATCCTAACAGAGGAGAAGGAAAATTCAACAATGTTGAGGTCGGAGCAACACTTGATGCAACAATGGCTGATGGTGGAAATAAAGTATTTGATGTTAAATGCGCTTCCTGTCACAAGCTTACTGATGAGAAGTTAGTTGGTCCGGGATGGGCAGGAGTCACAAAGCGTCGTACGCCAACATGGTTGATGAACTTCATCACCAATACGGATGCAATGCTAAATAAAGATCCGGAAGCACAGGCACAATTGGAATTATGCCTTGTAAGAATGCCTAATCAAAGCTTGACAGATGAAGAGGCAAGACAATTACTGGAGTTTATGCGTAAAAATGATGGTGTAAAATAACCATGTTTGAATATTAAAAACAGAACTAAACAAATCTTTATGAAAAAAACAGCTTATAAAATCGCATCACTTGCAATGATCTGCTCAGTGATAGGTATGGTTTCCTGCAAGCCAAAAAGCGTTGAAAGCGCCGTTACCGGAGATGCTTCCGCGAAAGCATATGTTGCTCCTGGTAAATATGATGAATTTTACAATTTCGTGAGTGGTGGTTTCAGTGGACAAATGAGTGTTTATGGATTGCCTTCCGGCAGATTATTCAGGGTAATTCCTGTTTTTTCTACCGATCCTGAAAAGGGATATGGATTTTCCGAAGAAACAAAGCCTATGCTGAATACTTCTCATGGTTTTATTCCATGGGATGATTTACACCACACGCAGCTGTCTAAAACCAATGGTGATATTGACGGTCGTTGGTGTTTTGCCAACGCAAATAATACTCCTCGTATTGCAAGAGTTGATCTATCTACCTTTCGTACAAATGAGATCATAGAATTACCAAACAGTGGTGGAAATCACTCTTCTCCTTTTATTACTGAAAATACCGAGTATGTTGTGGCAGGTACACGTTTCAGTGTGCCGACTGACGATGCAAACGGTGACGTACCGATCAATACCTATAAGCAGAACTTTAAGGGAACTTTGAGTTTTGTAAGTGTTGGCAAGGAAGATGGTAAAATGGAACTTGCTTTTCAAATTGTTTGTCCTGGTGTCAACTTCGATTTAAGTCGCGCCGGTAAAGGTGTTTCCCATGGATGGTTCTTCTTTTCTTGTTACAATACAGAACAGGCGAACACGTTGCTTGAAGTGAACGCCTCGCAACGAGATAAAGACTTTATTCTGGCCGTAAACTGGAAAAAAGCCGAAGAGTATTTAAAAGCAGGTAAAGGCAGAAAACAAAATTGTAAGTATGCGCATAATGTTTACAGTGATGTTACTCATTCTGCAACGAGTGAGATCAAAACAGAGGTTACTGTTTTGGATTCGAAAGATTTTACTGATCTCTGTTATTTTATACCTTGTCCAAAATCGCCACACGGTTGCGACGTTGATCCAACAGGAGAATACATTGTAGGTAGCGGAAAACTGGCTGCCCTGATCCCGGTCTTCA
>DAORJH010000280.1:0-3864 GCA_035438925.1 Bacteroidia bacterium
GCAACTTCCAATAGGAATTATTCGAACTGATGGAAAAGAGAATCTGATCACAGCCATTGAAATTGCTTCCGCAAAAAAGAATGGAAAATCGATAGTTAATGAGGTCTGCATCTATTTCGAATATAAACTCTACAGAGGCAATCGAACTTTCAAATACAACAGTTCTCACTTTGACGCATTTAAATCTCCCAATTATCCCTTCCTAGCAGAAGCGGGTGTAACTATTCAATATAACACTTCGGCTCTATTTAAAAGAACCGGAAAAAAACTAAAGGTTCATACAACAATGGATAATAACATTGCCGTGCTTAAACTTTTTCCCGGAATCAATAAAAGCATTACACAAGCGATACTCAACGCAAAAGGGATCAAGGCTGTAATTCTGGAAACCTTTGGTGCCGGAAACTGTACCACGGAAAAATGGTTCACTGAAGAGATAAGAAAGGCTGTTGATAAAGGAATAATTGTATTGAATATTACTCAATGTCTAGAAGGCAGAGTGGTTCAGGGAATGTATGAAACAAGCAGTCATTTAAAGAAGATCGGAGTCATCAGCGGAGAGGACATGACATTCGAAAGTGCGGTCACAAAATTGATGTTTCTGCTGGGTAAGAATGTCAGTAATAGTGAAACAAAAAGATTACTAATGAAGAATCTTTGTGGAGAAACGAGTAACTAACTATAACCTCAATCCGATCACCGTTACATCGTCCAATTGCTCTATTTTACCCTTCCAATCTTCAAATGCTTTACTCAGTTTTTCATGCACCTCAGAAAGTTCTAGCTCGCTGTTTTGCAATAAAAGCTCAGTGAATTGCTTAAACTTAAATTTCTTACCCTTAGGACCACCAAATTGGTCAGCAAATCCGTCAGTAAATAAAAAATAGGTATCACCCTTTCTGTATTCAAAAGAATGCGTCACAAATGGCTTACGATTCTCATGCTTGCCAACCGGTTGTTTATCGGCCGCTACTTCATACAATTGTCCTTCCCTTAGATAAACAAGGGGATTGTTAGCGCCACTCCAATTGATCTTTTGAGTATTACGGTTAATACTAATCAGGGAAATATCCATTCCATCCTTGATCTCTTCACCACTTCTAGCAAAAGTTTCTAATACAAGTTCAGTGGTTTTGTCCAGTACTGCTCCGGTTTCGGTAATACCGAATTCATTCACAGTTCTGTTCAGTGCATTGCTGCAAACCACACTTACCATTGCGCCTGGAACACCGTGACCTGTACAGTCAGCTGCAGCAATTAGCACAACACCATTCTTTTCATCAGCCCAATAAAAATCTCCTGCAACAATATCTTTAGGCTTGTAAAGCACGAACGTTTCAGGCGCATGTTCTTTCAGGTAATTCAATGGGGGAAGGATTGCCTGCTGAAGACGTTTGGCATACCTGATGCTGTCTGTGATCTCCGTATTCTTCTCATCAATTATATTTTTCTGATGTTCAACTTCGTTCTTTTGCTCCAAGATCTCATGATTAAGTTTCATAAGCAGTTTATTGCTTTTCTTACGTTGTATATTATTTTTCACAATAATAACTGTAAGAATTAGAAAAAGAATAATCAGAATTGAGAAGAAAATGATCATATTCTTTCGCTTGGCAAGTTCGCCATCCTGTAACAACTTATCTTTGTTCAGCAATTCTATCTCTTTCTGCTTTTTTTCACCATGGTACTTTGCCTCCATTTCTTTCACCTGCTTTAGATTTTCCATTCTCATAAGACTATCATCCAGATCATTGAACTCCCTCAAATACACGTAAGCTTCTTTGTACATTCCTAACCCGTAATAGGCATCATTAAAACCCACCTTGATCCTCCTCTGTAGATCAATATGTTTTATGTCTTTCGAAAGCTCTTCCGCCTTTTTAAGTACTGCAATGGCTTCATTGAATTTCTTTTCTTTATTAAAATTCCTTCCTAGATTATTATACACCGTTGCCTGCATCTCAATGTCATTTCTTTTTATTCCATATTCAAGACATAATTGAAAACAAGAATCAGAGGATTTCATTCTTCCTGTAGCACCATAAACATTTGCAAGATTAAATAAGCCGGTATAATAACTATCAATATTACCGATCTCTTTCTTTAGTGCAATTGACTCAAGAATGGCCGATAGCGCAAGATCATTTTTCTTCATTTCACGATAACATCCTGATAAATTCGACAATATTGCAGCCAACCCTCTCTTATCTCCATTTTCCCGGGCATATTTTGCTCCTTCAAGAAAAGTCTCGACAGACTTATCATAGTTCATGATAAGCATATAAGTTTGTCCTAATCCATTGTGGGAATCTACAATTCCGGTTTTATCATTAATCTTGTCCCTCAACTTCAATCCTTTGAGATGTAATGCAATCGCAGAATCAGAAATCCCCATGGATTTGTATGCCTGACCTTGCAACCAATACATGAATGCTTCTTCTTTCTGCATTTTTAGTTTTATGGCGAAAGGAAGCCAGTGCTTGGCAAGATGGATTGTACTATCAGGATCAGTTTTATAGACTATTTTCTGCAGCATAGTAGCTGCCTTCACCTTTAATGTGTCATGTTTAGCTGAAGTTAAAACACCTATCAAAGAGTCTGAGATCTTTTTAATATCCTGACCAAACGATCCTATCCAAATTGAAATGAATAATATCGATAAAAACAAAGCCTTCATCATATCTTATATTATAGTGCAATTTAATGATTTAGATAATTAGAATTTTGTTCAAAAAGCCTTTTAAATAATATTTCTCCTTCCCAAGCATTTCTCTATATTTACTCAATCAAAACTATCATGAAAGTCTGCAAAAATATACTCGAAACCATAGGAAATACGCCCTTGGTAAAACTAAATCGAATCACAAAGGATCTACCTTGCGATGTGTATGCAAAGGTCGAAACTTTTAATCCCGGTAATTCCATAAAAGATCGTATGGCGATAAAAATGATCGAAGATGCTGAAAAGGATGGAAGATTGAAGCCGGGTGGAACCATTATTGAAGGTACAAGTGGAAATACCGGAATGGGATTGGCTATTGGTGCCGTCATAAAAGGTTATAAATGTATTTTTACTACTACTGATAAGCAAAGTAAAGAGAAAGTAGATGCATTACGTGCATTCGGGGCAGAAGTGATCGTTTGTCCTACCGATGTTGAACCGGAAGATCCTCGCTCCTATTATTCCGTTTCCTCCCGTTTGGTAAATGAAATTCCTAATTCATGGAAACCGAACCAGTATGACAACTTAAGCAATAGCATTGCACACTACGAGCAAACGGGACCGGAGATCTGGGATCAGACAGATGGAAAAGTAACGCATTTGGTTGTTGGTGTTGGTACAGGTGGTACTATTTGCGGAACCGGAAGATTCCTGAAAGAAAAAAATCCAAAAATTCAGGTTTTAGGTATTGACACTTACGGTTCGGTATTTAAAAAGTATAAAGAGACAGGGATCTTTGATAAAAATGAGATCTACCCTTACATCACAGAAGGTATCGGAGAAGATTTTCTTCCTGCCAATGTGGATTTTAATATTATCGATTATTTTGAAAAAGTAACTGATAAGGATGCCGCGATCATGACAAGAAGGATTCCGAAAGAAGAAGGAATTTTTGTCGGAAACAGCGCCGGCTCTGCTCTTGCCGGTTTGCTCCAAATGAAAGATAAATTCAAAAAAGGAGATGTGGTTGTGATAATATTCCACGATCATGGTACTAGATACATGGGTAAAATGTTCAATGACGACTGGATGCGCGACAGGAATTTTCTGGAAGTAAGCAAACCAAAAGCGATCGATCTTGTTGCAGATCACAAGAATCAGAAACTTCTTACGCTCGACCTGAACTCAACGGTCAATGAAGC